>JBJELA010000376.1:0-5605 GCA_051878915.1 Candidatus Weimeria sp. | reverse complement strand
CTTCATAGTCGGCCCCATCGCTTCCCATGGCGTTCATCTGTCTTTCAAGCATCACTGCCTTGCCGTTTTTATCGCGCCCCGGATAGAACTCCTTATATTCAAACATGGACTTTTTTACGTTGCCCTCTTCATCAAGGAGAGGATAGAAATGCACATATCTGTTAGGATTGTCGGCGGATACGAGCCAGTGTTCCTTTCCGTCATTTTTAAGGTCTGCGATAAGGGCGTCGGTCTTTGCGTCATCCTCGATCTGCTTCGTCTTTATCTCGGAGTTCGGCCCGTAAAGGCTCATGATAAACCTTGCGGACGCCTCGCAGAAATCCGTCTTCACGGGGTTCTTTTCATAGAGCTTGTTGCTCCTTATGATAAGGTCGTATCTGCCGTCTTCTTTTTCCCTTACGCCTACGGTAAATCCTTTTGAAATGTCGTTGCACTTATGCTTGAGGCACTCCATCTCATAGAATGACAGGTCTTTTATCTCAGTCACGCCCTTGTCGTGTATCTTAGGGTTGCCTGCGATGGCGTTTTCCATCTCTTCGTAACCGACTACCTGATAATAGTTGGACTTTGCGATAAGACAGCGCCTCTGTATCTCCCTTGCCTTGTCAAGGTCGGCATCGTCTATGAGGACAGATGTCCTTCCGGTATCGAACTTCGCTATGCCGTTCCTTAAGAACTCGGCTTTTACCATGTCTGCGATGCCTTCGCCCTGAATGGGGAAGTTTACGCCATGCCCCTCACGGACACGTTTGGCAAGCTCCCTCATGCCCGCGTTCTTTTCACGGTTCTCCTCTCTCCTTGCAAAGTAATTAAGTATCTTTTCGATGATCTCAGCCCATGCCTTCGTAAGACGCATGGTCTCCTGCATCCCTGCTTCCGGTGTTCCAGCCATAAAAACCTCCTTTATGTCTTCCTATTGATGTTTTGGCATTTAAGACTATAAACCGCTTTTTTATCCCCTGTGATAAGCGGGAATGAAATTCTTATCCCTCAGAAATCTGCGGGATAAAAAATACCAAAACCTATATATAGAAGAAAACAATAAAAATATTCTGGTTCTGGTAGACAACGGTTGGGAACTGAAGTATATTTTTAAATAAGGAGATAAGAATGATTACGACCACAGGAAAGGAATTTAACTTATGTTCGGTAAAAAGAAAGAAACAGTCGATGATGTATACTTAAATGCGGCGGGGGTACAGTTCGCGGACCCCGTAACAAGGACCATAACAGGGGATTTTTCTGATGTGCAGAAAGCTGTGCTGCTCGAAGGCTTACAGCAGGGGTATCCTGTAGGCGCTGTAGCTGACCCTGAGATAGATCCCGATTTCATGGAGCCTGCTATGTACGCATGGGAAGACATATACGAAAAAGGCATGGCCTCAGTGCCTCTTGCCATCCAGAAGAGTGATATATATGAAGTGGCGCTCGCTTTTACAAAGGCAAAGCAGAAATATGCCCCGCTCATCTTAAACCACAATGACACCACGGAATTAAGCGGTGCGGGAGATAATGAAAGGCATACATGGTATGAGGATATAGAAAATACCATGATGCACCTGTATATCCTCGACGGATACGGAAAGAACTTAATGGAATTATCCCCTGACCCATTAAGCATCACAAAAAGAGATATCATATACCTTGCGGCGGGGATACAGGCAGGCTTTGATGATACAAAGGAATATTTAAAAAAGGGAACGATAAACAGAAAAAAGATACTGAAACTCTGCGAAAAGAACGGGATAAGGATGCCGTTTGTAAAAGACGGACTCGCTGACGTGGTAGACAACAAGGTATATACAAGACAGCTTCTTATGCAGCTTAACGGATACTGATATTATCTATAAACAAAAAAAAGACACCGGATAAATCCGATGCCTCTTTTTTTAATGAACAAATGCCGTATTATGAAAATACCACCGGGATGTCAGCGGCCGGGGCTGGTGCAGGTGCCGGAGCAGGTGCAGCAGCAGGTGTTGTCTGTGCAGGAACTGATGCAGACTGGCTTGCAGCCTTGCTCTCAGCAAACTCGATCGAGTTTACGATAACACGGAAACCATAGACGGTCTGACCGTCCTTGTCTTTGTAGTTATCGTTCTGCATCTCTCCAATGAGGACTACCTTAGTACCCTTGTGGAGATACTTCTCGACAAATTCTGCCTGCTTGCCGAAGGAAGTGCAATTGAAGAAGTCAGACTCAGGCTGGCCTTCTCTCTTGAATCTTCTTGGTACGCCTATGCCGTAATTGGCATACTTTGTTCCGTTTGAAGCAGTTCTTACCTCAGGCTCTTTTGATAACCATCCCATAAGTGTAATGTTGTTCATAAATGTTCTCCTTTCGAGTTTTCCTAAAACCCATATCTGTGATAATATTAACTGGTACATTATATTCTTGGAATATAAGTCGTAAAATGTGATTTTACCTCATCGCAAAAGTGACTTTTATCTCAGCTGTCTTCTCTTTCCTGCCCTCTTCCACTGAAACTGAAGATGACGGGGCGGATACAGCGGTACTATCGGATGTGCTATTTTCGGTCACATTGCTATAAGAACCTTCCGGTTCATATGCGGTATCATCGTAGCTGTATTCCGATACGTTAAGGACTCCCTTTACTTTCATGCCGGACTCCTCTGCTATCGCATCGGCTTTTTCCCTTGCATTTTTCATGGCATCTTTTACGGCTTTCTTATATACCGCATCCTCATCGGATACGCTTGTGGTAAAGTCCATCGTATTTATGGTCACCGTATCATCGCTGTCCATGGCAGCTATGACAGAATAGGCTTTCTTTGCGGGCTTCAATGCTCCTTCCACCGTGATCATGACATAGGAGTCATATCCGTCATTCTCAGCCTCTATATAATCATATTTTACGGAGCCTGAGATATCCTCAGTCTTGATATCCTTCTTCTTTATGCCAGCGTCCTTGAGCTTCGCATAGATAACTCTGGACGTGGCATCGGCATTGCCGGTAGCTTCGTTTAAGGTATCGCCCAGCCCTGTCACGCTTATCCGAAAAGACGCCTTATCCGGCTTTACATAGATCTTTCCCTCACCGCTGACAGTTACTTTATGCGTGGCAGTGCCTGTCTTTGTCACTGTCACGTCCCTGCCCCTGCCGATACAGGTGACTATGACGATGCATAAGGCGATAACGCCTATAATGACCAGTGCAGTGACTGCCGCTGTTTCAATTTTTCTTTTCATAACATTTCCTCACTCATCTTTTAATACAAATGCGTCTGTATAAGAGTCAGCCTGTGAAGGGGTGACTATCGTGATAGTCCCGTCTTTTGCTATGACCGTGGTACTGCCTTCGTCACCGCTCCCTTCATATGTGATGGCAGCTCCCTTCTGCTTTACTGATGTGAAGGTATACGAGCCTATCTTTGAAAGCGAGCCGTCATTTAGGTACACCGTGTATGAGCCTTCACAGCCTTTAAGCTTCTGCCCATTCATCGACGAGACTGTAAGGACGCAGACGGCTATGATGATGCCTGTACATACAGGGGCGATAAGGCTTTTAAGGTCAGGCTTTTCCTGATGCCTTTTCTTAAGCTTTTTAGGCTTAGGCTTCTCAGCCTCTTCAGGCTTTGTGCCTGTCCCTGTATCTGCTTTTGTATCAGCCTTTTCTTCTGCCTTTGTGCCGTTATCTTCTCTGTTTTCAGTTCCCTTAGTCTGTTTTTTCTCTTCTGACATATTCTGTCCTTTCCCTGTTTACTGATATGACGCCGATAAGATACTTACCGGCTCATCGGATGTCATTACAATATAGTCTTTATTATTTACGCCGTAGCAGGAACACTCGTATGATACGATATCCCCGCTCGTCTTCTTATATGTAGTCACGACAAAGTATTCGTTCTTCGATGTCTTGAAGTCGCTTACAGTCGAGCCTTCAGGCATCCTTTCCTTAATGGAGTCCTCAGCCGTATCATTTTCGCTTCCTGCACCCGGTATGCAGACCGCTATAAACATCTTTCCGCTGTCTGACATATATGTGATGGTATCGCTCGTCTCATCCTTCTGTTCGTCAGTCTTTTTATACTCTTCTGGAAACCCTATGCCTATGGCAGCTCCGGTGGAGAAAGTAACGACGAACTGCCTTGAGGCAGCCTCATCTTTATTTTCATCATCTTCCGCCGCAGCCGTGCTCCCGTCCGATGAGGAAGAAGCCGTCACATAGGTCTGCGCCTTCTTATAGACATCCGGCTTTAATACAAAGACTACGGCAAGGGACATATAAAGGATAAGCTCTGCGGCAAGCTGTGCCCTCGCCCATGTGCTTTCCGCTCCCGCATCCTTCTTTACGACACCCTTAACGATAAGGTAGAAGACGCCGAATACCGGGATAAGGGATAAGATAACGGATAAGAACCATCCGCCGAAGCTCTTTCCTGCGGTATGGCTGTATCTGTCCTCGTCCTCATCATAATACCCATCGTCATCCTCTTCGTAGTCGTCTCCCGCCCTTATATCGTTCCCGTCATCCTCATCGTCATCGAGGAACGGGTTCTTTCCGTTATCAAAATAATCATCAGACATCGGCTGTCTCCTCTTCATCTTTCGGTATGCAGGTCAAAGTCCCTGTCATCAGGGAACTCGTCTGCAAGGGCTTTTGCGTACTCTACCATCGACCTGTACTCCTCGTCATCCTTTGACTTAAGCCCCAGCCTTGTAAAAGGGTCTGTGGAAAAATACAGGATAAGATAGGCAAAATCTTCTGTATCGGCATCCTCTGTTTCCGCATTGATCTCATTCTCAGTCGGATAATACCCGCGGGTGATATCCGGAAGCGTCGGTATAATCTCAAGTATCTGTCCTTTTGTCACAAATAGTCCTCCTGTTAAAATCTAAATCTTATTCTATATATGTCTTGGTATTTTTCTCTTTTTAGTTTTCTGAGGGATAAGAAATTATATCCGGAACAAAAAAAGACAGCAGGAAAAACCCGCTGTCAGTTTTTTAATTTTTAAAATGCTTAAATTTTTGCTACAAGCCAGTTGTAGACCGTGACCGTAGCATACACATCGCCAATGGAGTTATGGAAAGCATAACGCCCTTCAGGGTCGATGCGTTTAATGAGGTTTCCTAAGGCGCAAGGATGCTTTACCGCAGGGTCATAGACCACTTCCCTTGCAAGGGCAAGTGTATCGCAGATGAGGGGAGAAGTCATATCGACGTTTACTTCCCGTCCCTGCTGTCTGAAAAAGCCCGCAATCATCTTTAAGTCATAAGGAATATTATGACCTACGATGGCAGAGCCTCTGATAAAATCAAGGATACGCTTCTCGGCATCGGTCCTTTCAACACCTTTTTCCAAAAGCAGCTCATCAGTAATGCCGTTGACTCTTGAGGCATCTTCCGGCATAGGGATAAGAGACCTGATATAAAAATCAATAACCTCTGCATCCCTTGTATCAAAAGTGCCATCCGGATTTAAAAAACCCTTTACTCCCGAAAACTGTACGATACAGTCATTGTCGGGAGAAAAACCTGTGGTCTCCGTGTCTATCACGGCAACAGGGACTTTCGTCCCCGCTGCTGCGATAAACTCACGTAACTTATCAAGTTTCATGCGGCTTTACCTCCTCCGAATAC
>JBJELA010000375.1:0-5628 GCA_051878915.1 Candidatus Weimeria sp. | reverse complement strand
CTATATCAGTCAGGGATGAAATGCGTTTCAGGGTTTTATGGCTCTCAGCTGCCTCGTTTCTCGTATATAAAAAGACCTCCTTTAAGAACAGGGTGTCGTTGAAGTGCCATGACGCGAGAAAGAAATAGTTGTAGAAGCTGCTGGCCAGGCCTGCTGTGCTTCGTGGCGCGCCTTCTCCCCATTTTTTCTCTTTCAGGAGGGTTGAGACCATTTCCTTTTCCTCAAGGATAAGGCAGTAATGCAGGCAGTCAAAGCCCATATCGTCGGTCGAACCATACTCTTCCGGTGAAGGCACTCTGCCTGTAAGGATCGATGACATGCAGAGATCCATTTTTTCACGGGAAGCGCGGGACGCAAGAAGATGAATGAACTGCCTCTGGGATTTAGTCAGGTAGGTCTTTATCCTGTTATACAAAAGCTCAGCCTTCTCATCATTCATCCGAAGCGCGAGAACGCAGAGCAGATAAGCCTCCTTAAGAGGCAGATTTTCCTTTGCAAGAAGCCTGCTGTAAGCCTTTATCATCGTCTGATAGAACTTCGGTGAGTAGTCGGAGGCTATGAGGTCGAGATAGTTTGAGAAGAACTCGCTCTCATGAGCTCTGATTCCGGTGTGAGACTCGAAGGTCCTGTAGTTATCCTCCTTCAGGACTATGGCGGCTATCAGGTTATTGGGATCTGCCTGAAGTATCTCGTTCAACAGCTCGCGGTTTTCGTCGGAGAGATAGGCCTGACTTTTATAAGAGGACTGCACATAGGATGAGAGCGCGTCGAGAGTATGATAGTAGCTTTCTTTAAGTGCCGGGATTTCGTTTATCAGGGCGTTCTGAAGCGTGATGAGAAGACTGTAGAGCTCGAAGGAGACTCTGTCTGAAAAGATCATTTTCGGGGTGTAAAGCTCAATCCGTCCTGAGGGCGTGATGAAAAGTACCTTTTTCTGTCTGCTGTTATAGGAAATCAGCACGCAGTGGAGCTGGGTGAGCGGAAAACGCAGGAGGGGCTTTTCGCCGTCCTTTATCAGGACAAAGGTGTCTGTTATCAGTACGTTTCTGCCCATTGAAAATGACAGGTCATTTGGCCCTGAAGCCGTGCAGACGAGCGGCGTTTCATTTTCGGATACGCCAAAAATACCAGCGAGTTCTCTGCTGGTTTCACTGTCATCTGTCAGATAATTGAGATCTGGATATTTGCGCTCCGATGCCCGTATGAGCTGCCTGAAGTCCGCCATTATGATCCGACACCCCTTAAAAAGTCAGTCATCACAATACTTTCCAATAAACGGCTCTTATTTTACCATATATAGTGTAAGGACTCAATGATTTTTCAGAAAAAAACGCGGGAAAATATCGTTGACAGTTCATTCTCCGTCCTATTATAATTAAAATGATGATAACTTAACAAAACTAAATAATCTTTATAATTAACCAATTAACCTGATTTCTGATATCTGCATGTGGATCCGTAACAGATCTGTTAGAAAAATAAGGCGGTGCGTTTTCTGTGCTTGCGGAGGACAACATGAAAAGAATTAGTTTATCTGTTGAAACTGTGATCAGATGGTTTGTATTTGGAATGCTTGCCATCACCTTTGCTCTTGTGATCGTTGCCCTCTTCAGCAACGATACCAGAGGCGAGGCAAATACAGGCTCGTTTAAGTCGGAAGGCTTTAACGACGGCTGGACTTTAGAGATGAACGGAAAGACAAAGACTGTTTCTCTGCCCACATATGTGGATGCGAAAGAAGGGCAGATGGTGGTGATAAGAAACACCCTGCCGGAGGATCTGAGCAACGGCTGTAGCCTGATGATCAGATCTTCGATTGAGGATATTTATGTCTATATAAACGGTAAGCTCCGTGAAGAATACGCGACTGAAAGCGTATCCAATAAGCAGTATTATATTCAGGGCGCTTATGTAGTCACTGAACTTTCTGCGAAGGACGCGGGCGCGGAGATAGCCATTCATATCCGGATAAAAACACTTGGCGCAATAAATGAGGTGCGTCTAAGCTACGGAAATAATGTCTGGTTCAGCGTGATGCAGGAGAACATGCCTGTAACTGCTGTTGCGTTCGTCGTAATGATATTAGGCTTCACCCTTATTGTTTCCTGGTTTATCATGTACCGCTTTGATAAAAGCAACCGGGCATCCTTTTATCTCGGACTTCTGATGGTAGACATTGGCATCTGGGCCTTCAGCGAGTCACGTCTCAGGCAGATCATTTTTAAAAAGCCGTCTCTGTCGGGATATTTCACGTATTTTGCCGTTGAGCTGATAGGTGTGCTGGCAGCGCTTTTCTTTGATGAAGTACAGCATAAACAGTATCACAGAAGATATCTGATCCTGGAATCTGTCTGCTGTATCCAGCTCTCAGTCAATATCATTCTGAATTTCACACACGTGGCGGAGCTGTACAGCACCCTTATCTTCTCACATGTATGGGTTGCCGTAGGACTTGTCATCGTAGTGATAAATGTCATTACGGATTTCATAAAAAAGAGAATACGTAAATACAGTGCGACAGCAGTCGGCATGCTGTGTTTCCTTATTTTATCACTGATCGAACTTGCTACTTTCTATTCACAGCAGTTCCATGTCTATGGCGTCTTTTTATGTATCGGTCTTGTAATGCTTGCAGTAGCTACAGTTATCCAGGTTCTGATCGACCAGATCATAGAGTCACGGGAGCGTGAAAAAGAGCAGATACGGAAAATGGGAATCACTATCGAGACCATTGCCGGTACGATTGACGCGAAGGATGAATATACAGGAGGCCATTCTGAACGAGTAGGGCATTACGTCACTATCCTGGCTCGTGGAATGGCAGATACATATCATTTTTCTGAAGAGGATATCGTGCGGATCCACTATATCGGAGTAGTGCACGATATTGGAAAAATAGGAATCGCAGATGAAATCCTGAACAAACCGGGAAGACCAGATGACGATGAATTTAATCTGATGAAGAGACATGCTGAGATCGGCGCGGAGCTTATGCGTGGATACGGAGACTCAGTAGAGGGACTTGTCGACGGCATCGAATTTCATCATGAAAGATTTGACGGGAAGGGTTATCCAAAAGGCCTGTCCGGAACAGATATACCTCTGATCGCGAGGATGATATCTCTTGCTGACTGTTATGATGCCATGACTTCAAACCGTGTTTACCGCAGACGTCTGACGAATGAACAGGTCCGCGAGGAGCTTGTCAAAGGTTCAGGCACGCAGTTTGATCCTGATCTGACAAAGATTTTTATTCATCTGATGGACACCGGAGAGATTGCTCCGGTTACGGTTGACGGAATGGCCACCACAGAAACAGGAGAGGTAATGAAATCCTCCCTGCTCCAGAATTTTGCGCACAGGATGTCCGAATCCGAGGATACGAAGCCTGACAGACCAAACTTTATCAGGATGGTCTGCTATCTGATAAAAATGAAAGAGAAAAATGGAGAGAGGACTGACCTGTTTATTCTGCGGTTTCCGGATAGCGGCACCGGTGACAGGAAGCTTATTATAGACGCGGCCCGGCCTTTTGTGGGAGAGGATGATATCAGCATCGGATTCAACAGCAAAAGCCAGCTGGTAGTTCTGTTTGGTAAAACAGACGAGCAGATCGAAGACTTTAAGAAGGGCATTCAGAATGCTTCAGCTGACATCGAACTGGCAACGATCTGAGCGTGAGGCTTCGGTTATCATTATTCTGATGACAGGAGTGCCGCATTATCTTGTTTAAAAAGGTGTCAAGAAAAATGCTTGACAGCCGATCGGAAACGTAGTATATTATATCAGGTTATGGAAGAGAAGGTACATGACGGACTGCTCTTTGATTTCTATGGAGAGCTTCTGACAGAAAAGCAGCAGGAGATTTACAGAGACTACGCATTTGAAGACCTTTCGCTGTCGGAGATGGCTGAGGAGTTTCAGATGTCGAGACAGGGTATCAGTGAGATGATACACCGGGTCACAAAGCTTCTGCACGGCTACGAAGAAAAGCTCGGACTCCTGTCGGAGTACACGAGGATCCAGGCGCTTGCGAAAGAGATCGCTTTAAGCGACAGTATTGATTTCTGCCACATGAAGGCAGAAGAGATCATGAAGCAGTTATAGGTGGTATATGGCATTTGACAGTCTGACAGAAAAACTTCAGAACGTTTTTAAGAATCTCCGCGGCAAGGGACGACTGAGTGAAAAGGACGTTAAGACTGCGATGAAGGAAGTCAAGATGGCTCTGCTCGAGGCAGATGTTAACTTCCGTGTCGTAAAGGACTTTACGAACCGCATTACGGAGCGCTGTGTCGGCAGCGATGTGCTCGGAGGCCTGAACCCGGCCCAGACGGTCATTAAGATCGTGAACGAAGAGCTTACCGCCCTGATGGGTTCGGAGATCACGGAGATCCAGTATCAGCCGGGACAGGCGATCACTGTTATCATGATGTGCGGTCTCCAGGGTGCAGGTAAGACGACTACAGCCGCGAAGCTCGCCGGTAAGATGAAGCTCAAGGGCAAGCGCCCTCTGCTCGTGGCCTGTGATGTCTACAGACCAGCCGCTGTCGACCAGTTGAAGGTCAACGGACAGAAGCAGGACGTTCCTGTTTTTTCGATGGGTACTGAGAACTCTCCGGTTGATATCGCGAAGGCAGCCGTTTCACATGCGCAGTCGAATAACCAGAACGTCGTTATCTTAGATACTGCCGGACGGCTTCATGTGGATGATGACATGATGCAGGAGCTCGAGCAGATAAAGGCTTCGGTAGATGTTCATCAGACGATCCTCGTTGTAGACGCGATGACAGGACAGGATGCCGTGAATGTCGCTTCTACCTTTAACGACAGGATCGGAATCGACGGAGTCATCCTGACGAAGCTCGATGGTGATACCCGAGGCGGTGCAGCCCTTTCTATCAGAGCTGTCACTGGCAAGCCTGTTCTCTATGTCGGCATGGGCGAGAAGCTCTCAGACTTAGAGCCTTTCCATCCGGACCGTATGGCGAGCCGGATCCTTGGTATGGGCGATATGCTTACCCTTATCGAGAAGGCGCAGGACTCATTCGATGAGGAAGAGGCAAAGAAGCTGAATCAGAAGGTCTTTAAGAAGGGCTTCGATTTTAACGACTATCTGACATCCATGACTCAGATGAAAAAAATGGGCGGAATCGGAAGCCTTCTCGGAATGCTCCCGGGCATGGGACTTTCTGCGGGACAGATGGACCAGCTCAAAGGGCAGGTGGATGAAAAGAAGCTTGCGAGAACTGAGGCCATCATTATGTCGATGACACCTGAGGAGAGATCTGATCCAAAGCTTCTTTCCGTATCGAGAAAGCAGAGGATAGCAAAGGGCTGCGGACTTGATATCGCTGAGGTAAACCGTTTCATAAAGCAGTTCAATGAATCGGCGAAGCTCATGAAGAAGATGCCGGGTATGATGAAGAACCGCCGTCACGGAGGCTTTGGAAAGCTGCCATTTGGATTCTGAAGCGCTGTACCGGTCCAAGGCATTACAGCTGTGGCAGAACACAGATAAAGACGATGAGCAATGAACCATCATCGTATTAATTTTTCAGGACATCATGCTTTTTACAATGATTTTTTAGTAAGAAGCCTGAGTATATATTTTTTTAATGGAGGATC
>JBJELA010000374.1:0-5654 GCA_051878915.1 Candidatus Weimeria sp. | reverse complement strand
AGGTCGATATCTACGAGGCGTACAGAGGATATGTGGCTTTTCTTCTGGCATAAAGAGAGCCCGCAAACAGTCATACCAGCTGTAGAGAGGTCGTTATGGAGAGGGTAATTAATTCTTTAAGAAAAATAGTGCGTGATGAAAACGCGGTCCTTGTCGATGAACCGATGAGCCGTCATACTACATTCGGAGTCGGCGGAGCCGCTGATATATTTATAAGTGCCGCGTCAGATGAGCTGAAGGATATCATATCGCTTCTTATTGAGGAGAAATGTCCCTATACAGTAGTCGGCAATGGCAGCAATCTTCTGGTTTCAGACAAGGGCATCCGCGGAGCGGTTATCTGCATCGGAAAGCGGATGAGCAGCATTGAGATGACAGAAGGGGACAGCGGTTCTATTATTAAAGCCGCCTCCGGAGCCATGCTTCCGATTGTCGCCAAAAAAGCGTGTGATAATGGACTTACCGGACTTGAATTCGCGACGCAGATACCGGGAACCATCGGAGGCGCGGTTTATATGAACGCCGGTGCCTTTGGCGGTGATATGAGCGACACGGTCCAGTCAGTCACTACGATAGATGTAAACGGCACCGTAAAGCATTACAAGCCGGGTGAGGCAGGCTTTGGCTACAGGACAAGTATTTTTTCAGTGAAAAATGAGATCATAACCGAGGCGGTCCTTGGACTGCCGAAGGGAAATAAGGATCAGATTTCTGAAAAGGTGCTTTCGATCCATGAAAAAAGGGCAGCCTCACAGCCTGTAGGGAAAAAGAGCGCAGGCAGCACCTTCAGGAAATTAAGTGACGGCGATACTCCGGAATCGATGACTCCCGCGTGGAAGCTTATCCAGCAGGCCGGCATGAAGGACGCGTCCGTTGGCGGCGCGAGAGTATCTGAAAAGCATTCAGGATTTGTGATAAATGACGGCAGCGCGACGGCGGCGGATATCTACACACTGATAAATGAGATCATAGATCAGGTAAAGAATAGGACCGGCGTCACCTTGGAGCCGGAGATAAAGATGCTCGGAGAGTTCTGATACTATAAAAAGCACGCGTCATTTTGAAAATTTAAAGAGATGCGTGGATAAATCTTATTTTTTATAGATGAATGCACCTGAGTTCTTAGGAGCCAGAGAAAAAAATGGAACTACTGATCATTACCGGAATGTCCGGAGCAGGAAAACACACAGCTTTTAAAATACTTGAGGATATCGGCTACAACTGTGTCGACAATCTCCCGATACCGCTCCTTCGGAGCTTTGCCGGGCTGGCCTCGGATTCACCTAACTCCGATAAGGTCGCTGTCGGCATAGATGTAAGAAGCCGTACGCCAATATCAAAGCTCGAAAATATCCTCGATGAGCTCGAGGGAGACGGCAAGAAGATACGCATACTCTTTCTCGACGCAGAAGACGATGTGCTCGTGAAGAGGTTCAAGGAGACCAGAAGGACTCCGCCTCTCGCGGACGGAGGGAGAACGATAGACGCGATCCACCGTGAACGTGAGCAGATGGCATTTTTGAAAAAAAGAGCCGATTACATCATAGATACGACTCATCTTCTGGTGAGGGACTTAAGGGCTGAGCTGACAGAGATCTTCGAGCAGGGCAGCGACTACAAGAACTTAAACATCACTGTCCTCTCATTCGGCTTCAAGTATGGCATCCCGACGGACGCGGACTTAGTCTTTGACGTCAGGTTCCTGCCGAATCCGTACTACGTGGACAGCCTGCGTCACAAGACAGGAAACGACCAGGAGGTAGTCGACTATGTGATGGATTCAGAGGTGTCACATGTATTCGTCGACAAGCTCACTGATCTGGTCAGCTTCCTGATACCTGAATACATAAAGGAAGGCAAGAATGAGCTGGTGATCTGCATCGGCTGCACCGGAGGACGCCACCGCTCAGTTACGATAGCAAGAGAGCTGTATTCAGCTCTTGAAAAAAATGAGGGCGACTACGGTCTGCGTATTGAACACCGCGACATAGAAAAAGGCTGATCTTTTCAGAAAACAGGGATAAAATGTCTTTTTCACAGAACACGGAGATCAGACAAGGGTTAAAATGTCTTTTTCATCAGATGTTAAGGATGAGCTGTATGAGGTCTATCCGAAGGCAAGACACTGTCAGATAGCTGAGACGGCGGGAATTGCGTCAATACTTGCCCGGATGGAACCAGAAAGCGGCAGCATCCTTATTGAAACAGAAAATAAAAAAATTCTTGATAAATTCTTTACATTATTATATCAAACGATTAAGATAGACAGAGGTGACGGCACTAAGCTGAATCCAACTGAAGGGAAAAAGCTGACGGAACTCCTGAAGACTGACGGAAGTGACTTTACAGTTACAGACGAAGTGGTCATAGAGCAGGACTGCTGCAGGAGGTCTTTTCTGCGTGGCATTTTTCTCGCGGCAGGCTCAGTCAGTGATCCGAACAAGTCCTACCATTTTGAGATAGCCTGTCATACTATGCAGCAGGCAGAGGAGGTGCGCAGGCTTATCGGAACCTATGAGTGCGATGCCCGTATCGTAGAGCGAAAAGGGCACTATGTCGTTTATCTGAAGGAGGGCTCACAGATAGTTACGATGCTCGGTATCATCGGAGCGCCAAAGGCCCTGATGGATTTTGAGAATATCAGGATCCTGAAGGAGATGCGTGAGAATGTCAACCGGCAGGTGAACTGCGAGACTTCAAATATCCGCAAGTCAGTATCCGCGGCAGTAAGACAGATAGAGGATATACGCTACATTCAGGAAAGTGGCCATTTTCCTGAGCTTGGTGAAACTCTTCAGGAGGCAGCCAGACTGAGACTTGAGAACCCTGACATGCCTCTTTATGAGCTTGGACAGAAATGCTCGCCACCAGTTGGAAAAAGTGGAATAAACCACAGGCTGAGAAAAATCGGACAGGTGGCTTGTGATCTCAGAAACCAGGAGGATATTTCATGAAAAAAAATGTAACCATCAAAATGAGGGAATCTATGGAAGCCACTCCTATCGCCCATCTGGTGCAGCTGGCAAACCAGTTCCAGAGCCAGGTGTACATCGAAATGGATACCAAAAAGGTAAACGCAAAGAGCATCATGGGGATGATGAGCCTTGTTCTTACCAGAGGTACCGAGGTGACAATCGATGCTCAGGGTGATGACGAGGAGAAGGCAGTCGTAGCTATTGAGGATTTTCTCACGAAGTAAGGGTACGGGTTATTTTTCATGGGGAAAAAACTTCTATTTATTTACAATCCACATTCCGGCCGCGGCATGATAAAGGTCCATCTGTCCGACATCATTGAAATCATGGTCCGCGCCGGCTATGAAGTGACGGTCTATCCGACTCAGTATCCAAAGGATGCTGAGCAGAAGGCGGCTGAGTATGGCAGCTCATATGACAGGATAGTAGTCAGCGGTGGAGACGGTACGCTTGACGAGGTGGTCGCCGGGCTTATGCCTCTCGAGCAAAAATGCCTGGTCGGCTATATTCCGGCCGGAAGCACAAATGACTATGCCTCATCCTTAGGACTCGAGTCTGATATGCTCAAAGCCGCTCAGCAGGCAGTCAGCGGAGAGCCTGCCCAGGTGGATGTCGGCATGTTCGGCAGTAACTATTTCGTATATGTGGCGGCTTTCGGTATTTTTACGGAGACCAGCTACACCACCAGCCAGCAGCTGAAGAATGTCCTTGGACACGCGGCCTATGTACTCTCAGCGTTCAAACAGCTTAAGGATATTCCGTCCTATCAGATGCAGGTCGAATACGATGGAAATGTGCTCTATGACGAATTCATATATGGCATGGTGACGAATACCGTCTCTGTTGGCGGTATGAAGGGACTGATCTCAGGAGAAGTTGATCTGAACGACGGACTTTTCGAGGTTACTCTGATCAAGATGCCTAAGAATCCTCTGGACCTGAGCCAGATAGTGTCAAGCCTTACCGGACTTGATACGGTTACGGATATGGTCACTTCCTTCCAGACCTCTGACGTGAAATTCACATCAGTTGAAAAGGTGCCGTGGACGCTCGACGGTGAGTATGGCGGAAGCCCAGACGAAGTAGAGATAAAAGTGCTGCACGGCGCTATATGCATAGTCAGCTGAAATTTTAGTTGAATGAAAGCCCCTGATGGGGTATAATACTTTTGTTGTTAAAAAAATACATGAAACGGAGGATACGTACATGTTAGTTAATGCAGCAGAGATGCTCAAAGAGGCCAAGAAAGGCCACTATGCAGTAGGACATTTTAATATCAACAATCTCGAGTGGACGAAGTCAATCCTTCTTACCGCTGAGGAGCTTAAGAGCCCTGTTATCCTTGGTGTATCTGAGGGTGCCGGTAAGTACATGACAGGCTTTGGCACAGTAGCAGCTATGGTTAAGGCTATGGATAAGAGCCTTGGGATCACTGTTCCTGTAGCCCTTCATCTCGACCATGGTACATTCGAGGGATGCTACAAGTGTATCGAGGCTGGTTTCACATCTATCATGTACGATGGTTCTCATGATGATATCGAGACAAACGTAGCAAACACAAAGGAACTCGTTTCTGTAGCTCATCACCTTGGCATGTCAATCGAGGCTGAGGTCGGCGGAATCGGCGGCGAGGAAGACGGCGTAGTTTCCATGGGTGAGTGCGCTGATCCTGAAGAGTGCGAGAAGATCGCTTCACTTGGCGTAGATATGCTCGCAGCCGGAATTGGTAACATTCATGGTGTATATCCGGAAGGATGGCCAGGACTTCGTTTCGACGTTCTCGATGCTATCCAGCAGAAGACAGGTGATATGCCTCTCGTTCTTCACGGCGGCACAGGAATTCCTGATGACATGGTTAAGAAAGCCATCACACTCGGTGTTTCAAAGGTTAACGTTAACACAGAGTGCCAGCTCGTATTTGCAGATGCTACACGCAAGTACATCGAGGCAGGCAAGGATAAGGAAGGCAAAGGATTTGATCCTCGTAAGCTTCTTGCTCCTGGCGCTGAGGCTATCAAGGCTAAGGTCAAGGAGAAGATGGAGCTCTTCGGATCAGTAGGAAAAGCCTGAATCTTTACTTTAATAACTGCGGCACGCCGGATTCGCTCCGGCGCGCTTTTTTTTGTCGCAGTGGCTTAACAATGGATCCTGCCCCACTGCGGGATCATTACGTACAGGAGAAACAGATGCTAAAGGACAAGGCGCTGAAGTATATAGAGGACAACTCAGGCAATATCATAGATCTGCTGAAGCAGCTCACAGAGATACCTGCACCGACTGGTCAGGAAGGGGCCAGGAGCGAGTTTGTCGAGAAGTATCTCGAGGACGCGGGCGCAATAGGCGTCTATCGCGACAAGGCCGGTAATGTCGTCTATCCGTATGACATCAGGCCTGGAAAGCATAACGCTGTAATGATAGCGCATCTGGATACAGTCTTTTCGAAGGACACTCCGCTCGAGGTTACTGAGAAGGACGGGAAGCTCTTATGTCCCGGTATAGGAGACGATACCGCAAATGTGGTCTGTCTCCTTCTTCTTGCGGTATTCGCGGCAAAGTTCAGGCCTCAGATCAGGTGCGGTATATTTTTCGTATTCGGTACCGGAGAGGAGGGCCTCGGAAATCTGAAGGGCAGCAGGCGTTTCATGGAGGAGCATGCCGATTTCGTCTCGCACTTCTGGG
>JBJELA010000373.1:0-5722 GCA_051878915.1 Candidatus Weimeria sp. | reverse complement strand
ACGACTACATATTCATCGACTGCCCGCCATCACTGAACATGCTGACAGTAAACGCAATGACGACAGCAGACAGTGTACTGGTACCAATCCAGTGTGAGTATTACGCCCTGGAAGGAATCAGCCAGCTGCTTCACACGATCGACCTCGTACACAACAGATTAAATGAAAAATTAAAAATAAACGGCGTCGTATTCACGATGTACGACGGCAGAACAAACCTGTCAAATGAAGTGGTAGCGTCAGTAAAAAATAACCTGAACACAAAAATCTACAAAACAATAATACCAAGAAATGTCAGGTTGGCAGAAGCACCATCACACGGATTACCGATAAATATCTATGATCCGAAGCCAGCCGGAGCAGAGAGCTACAGGAATCTGGCAAAAGAGATAATTGAAAACAACTGAGGCAGGAAATGGCTAGAAATAATAAACACGGGTTAGGCAAAGGATTAGACAGTCTGATACCTGATATAGTAGGAAAAGAAGAAACAAAGAGAGAAGAAAAAGCGGAGAACGGACCGGAAACTCTGGTAGATATAAATAAGGTCGAGCCAAACAGGGAGCAGCCGAGGAAAAATTTTAACGAGGATGCTCTTCAGGAGCTTGCGGAGTCGATAAAGCAGTACGGAATCATTCAGCCGCTGATAGTTCAGAAAAAGGACGACTACTATGAGATCATAGCAGGAGAGCGCAGATGGAGAGCTGCGAAGAAGGCAGGACTTGAGAAGGTTCCAGTGATCATCAGGGATCTGTCCGAACAGGAGATAATGGAGATCTCGCTGATTGAGAACATCCAGCGAGAGGACTTAAACCCTATTGAAGAAGCACTTGCTTACAAAAAGCTCCTGGAGGACTTCAACCTGAAGCAGGATGAGGTGGCGGAAAAGGTCAGCAAGAGCCGTGCGGCGATCACAAACTCACTGCGTCTGTTAAAGCTCGATGAAAGAGTCCAGCAGATGCTTATAGAAGAGATGATCACACCAGGTCACGCAAGAGCGATTCTGAATATCGAGGATCCAGAACAGCAGTACGAATTTGCGCAGAAGATCTTTGATGAAAAAATGAGCGTCCGCGATGTTGAAAAAGAGATAAAGCGGATGAATAACAAAAAGCCTGCAAAGGAAAAACCAGGCGAGGAAGAGCTTGAAAAGGACTATGTCGATCACATGAAGACTATCGAGGAGCAGCTGAAGCAGAAGACAGGAACAAAAGTTCTTATCACACCAAAGACACAGCAGAGTGGTAAAATCGAAATCGACTATTTTTCAAATGAGGAGTTTGAAAAAATCGTGGCCTGCTTCAATGAGATTTAAGTAAGAGCTTTAAAGAGCAGTTCAGAGGATTGTACATACAAAAAGTAAGACAGTAAATAAAAGGAAGCAAAATGATAGAACAGTATTTAGGATTTGACTCGGATTATATAGTTTTAGGACTTTGTGCAGCAGCGGTTATTTTTCTGATAATTATAATAATACAGGCTGTAAAGCTCTCTTCCCTGAAGAAAAAATACACGTCATTCATGAAAGGAAAGAGCGGCGAATCTCTTGAAGAGATCCTTATGGAAAAAATAAACAAGATTGATGAAATCGATGATCATAACAAAAAAAATGAACAGAAGCTTGATCAGCTGGCAAAGGATCTCGAGCCATGTTTTCAGAAAATCGGTCTTGAAAAATATGACGCTCTTGATGAACAGGGAGGAAAATTAAGCTTTGCTCTTACTCTGTTAAATGAGAAGGACAACGGATTTATCATTAACACAGTTCACAGCAGAGAGGGCAGCTACAGCTATATCAAAGAAATAATAGACGGAAACTCGATAATCGGACTTTCGCCTGAGGAGGAAAAGGCACTTTCAAAGGCGCTTAATGAAATGAACTAAGGAATAACGAACAATGTATGAATTTTTTAATGCCGTGGGCTTAGCTGGATGCAATCAGCAGGACCTCTTACACGTCGAAAGTTTTCTGGAACTGTGTCCTAGTGTAAAGGTTACTGCAAATAACAGTACAGAGAACGACAATAAGATCGAGCTCACATATTATTTAGGAGATAATATCGGTGTCAGAGCATGCGGATTTGAAGAACGCTTGGGAATGTTTATACGGGAGTCATTTTTTCCATTTTTTGAATCGGACAGGATCACTATAAAAGAAAAGAATCTGGAACTGGAAAGAAGGAGAAATTCGGACGAGGTATTTTTGTGCTCCGAAGTTAAAGAACTCGGATTTCCCCTCTATTCATTTGTGCAGAATATATATGAGGTGACAAACGGAGTATCTCTGCAGCTGACAGATGAAAACAAAATGCTTTACAGAGGAGTTTCCCTGACCGGGCTTTCAATCCGTGGAATGGTCATTTTACCAAAGGGAGATAACGAAGATACTGAGCTTGAAAAAATAGAAGCCCACCGTACAAAATTAAAAAGTGAATTATTTTCCGGTAAAAGTGATGCTTATGAAGAATTAACATTGACAGAAATGCAAATATATTCTAAAATAGACAAGCGGGTTAAAAATAACGGCATTTACGGTGTGGTTGATAACTCATTTAAGCCGCAGGCAATCGACATGGATATCTACGAGGTGATTGGAAACATCATGGATATCCGTGAGGTTAAGACAGAAACCTATGGCCAGATGATATATCTGCTTGATTTGAACTGCTGTGGACTGAATTTTATAGTTGCTATAAACAGCAGCGATCTGGTTGGTCTGCCAAAGGAAGGCCGCAGGTTCAAGGGTGAGATATGGCTGCAGTCGAGGATACTGATCTGACGGCCTGACCGCAATTCTTTTTGTCTCTGTAGCTCAGCAGGATAGAGCGTCCGCCTCCTAAGCGGAAGGTCGTGCGTTCGAATCGCATCAGGGACGTAATTAAAAAAGCGTGGAAGTTTTCTTCCATGCTTTTTTTATTTGAAAAATAGTTACTATTCATGGCATGCTTCTGTGGGTGTTCACGACGGACGCACTTGAGCGGACGGTTGAACACCAACAGAAGCATACCTGTGAAGCAGGAACCTCCCCAACAACCGCAGACTTTCAGCATCGAAGATGCGGCAAACGCGCGTAAGCGCGGTTGGTCTGCGGTCTGATTGGGGAGGTGCCATGAATAGTAACGAAAAAAAAGCCACGGCATTCTATTAGGGGGAGAGCCGTGGCTAAAGGGGAGAGTATGAAAAATATTGGTCGATTGGTTTCCCAATCAACAAACATATACTAAAAGTTAAAAGTGAAAAAATTGTGAAAATATTATAAAGACATTATTAAGTATAAAATAACAGAACGATAGTTGAAATATAAGACAATTAAATCGGAGAAAAATATATTTTTCTTGCATTTCATTTAAAAAAAGGGTAAAGTAGAATAGAAGTGACACAAGTCAACTAAAAACATTTCTATTTTTAGAACGGGGGCCCTTATGGATAATGCACCTGAAGAAAACAAACAGAAAAAGAAAACAAACGACGGGAATTTTCGTATCATATTTATGATATGCGCGATTCTTGCCATTTTATTTCTTGCCGCGTCAGCGATAGTATTCAGATTAAATAATTCAAAATTTTATCTCTGTGTTATTCTGTTCGCGGTTATTGGTATGTGGTCAGTTATTTTCTATATAATGATGAAATCAGCTGATGAGAGGAAAAGGGAAAAAGAGTCGGAAGACATGGCTAAGGTATTGCAGGCTATGTTTGAGCTGACGAGAAAAAACCAGGCAGAGTCTGACGCCAAAATGCAGGAAATGAGCGAAAATTATGCCGTTCCTGCTGAGGAGATTATCAATGCCATCAAGGCTCTGGCCAAGGTGACTATCGGAAGGACCAAGGAAAACGCAGAGGCGCTGATGAATTCAAATTCACTTCTCGCCAGCAAGATCGCCGATATGCAGTCAGAAATCCAGTCACTGACAGGTAATTCCGATGACACAGCTGAGAGTAGTCAGGATAAGGCGCCTGTCATTCAGGGAAACAGAGCCTCAGATGATCAGATAAGAAAATTATACAATTCGATCGACGATGTGCTTCATGAATTGAAGAGAATGGATGCTGACATCGAAAGACTTGAGCAGTCACAGAAAGCACTCGTGGAAAAGCCGCCTGTTATTTTTGCGGGGTCGATGATTTCAGGAACGATACCACAGCAGAGTGGTAATTCTGTAATATCTCCACAGCAAAGTGTTTCTTCTGTTACACCTTTACAGCAGAGTGAATCTTCTGTAACATCTACAGAGCAGGCTGCTTCTTCTGCCGCATCTTCACAGCAGAGTGTTTCTTCAGTTACACCTCCAGAGCAAAGTGATTATTCTGATACACCTTTACAGCAGGCTCCAGAGCTCGAGGGAGCTGAGGCTGGAGAGCCAGAGGAAAACAGCGATGATCTGGATCTGGACATTGGTTCTGATTCATCTGACATATCTTTAGATGAAGATGTTTCAACTGACGACGATCTGAATATTGACGGGGTAGAGGATGATCTGGAAACAGATACATCATCAGACGAGGACCTGAATATTGATGGAGAGAATGAACTGGAAACAGAGACATCAACAGACGAGGACTTGAATATTGATGCGGGAGAGGATGAACTGGATCTTGATACAGACAATCTGAGTCTTGATACTGATACAGATGAAGGTGAGTTGAATCTTGATTCAGGATTGTCTGAAAATGATGATTTTACTGAAGAAACAAGGGCAGATGACGACCTGGGCCTGGATGTTGACTCATCAATAAATGAAGAGGCCGAGCCATCATCTGAGCCAGAACCATTATCTGAGTCGGCGCCAGAACCAGCATCTGAGTCGGAAACCGAGCCAGAACCATCATCTGAGTCGGCACCAGAGCCGGAACCATCATCTGAGTCGGCACCAGAGCCGGCACCAGAACCGGCACCGGAAGTGAAGAGCGAGCCGATACCAGACGATCCGAACGCAAAGCTGACACCAGATCAGATAGCGTCACTCTTTGCGGCAGCAAACGGAGGAGGCAGCGAATCTGACGGGAAGACTGATGATGCAGCAGCTGAAGCAGAAGCAGAGCCATCACCTGAACCATCATCTGAGTCGGCACCTGAGCCGGAACCGGAAGTTAAGAGCGAGCCGATACCGGATGATCCGAATGCAAAGCTGACACCAGATCAGATAGCGTCACTCTTTGCGGCAGCAAACGGAGGAGGCAACGATTCTGACGAAAAGACTGATGATGCAGCACCTGAGCCGGAACCATCATTTGAACCAGAAACAGCAACTGAGCCGGAACAATCGCCAGAGCCGGAAGCTGAGCCAGAACCAGAACCGGCACCGGAAGTTAAGAGCGAGCCGATACCAGATGATCCGAATGCAAAACTGACACCAGATCAGATAGCATCACTCTTTGCGGCAGCAAATGGAGGAGGCAGCGATTCTGATGAAAAGCCAGAAGATACAGCATCTGAATCAGAAACAGAATCAGAGCCGAAGCCATCATCTGAGCCAGAAGCAAAGCCGGCACCTCAAGTAAGCGGAGATCCGAACAGGATGATGACACCTGAAGAGATTGAAGCTCTCTTTTCAAAGGTAAAATAAAATCTAAAATCAGATCAGCCAGTTACAAGCAACAGTCGCTAAAAACTGGCTGATTTTTTTTATATCGGAAGGAAATATATGTCGCGAGATGACAATAGAAATCGATTAAGGGTGTATAATGGTGTAAATTGAGAAAAGAAAAAGAGCCAAATGCT
>JBJELA010000372.1:0-5728 GCA_051878915.1 Candidatus Weimeria sp. | reverse complement strand
TTTTACAATCAGAAGTTCATCATCTCCATCACCGTCAAAGTCCGCTATCTTATATCCCAAAGGATCCAATGGCACGCTATCCTCCGGATCATATTCTGGAACACTATAATCATCATAATAATTGTAGTTATATTCTCCATGATAAATTTCCGTTGAATCATTCAAATAAGAATACTGATCTGCTTCTTCACTGAGCACATCATCCATATTCTCTGAACCAAATGAGTTAATCTGAGTAGATGCGAAAATAATTGATGTAAGGAGAATCCCTGAAAGTATTTTTTTCATATAATGGCCCTCTGATATTATTTTGTTAATAGTCTTCTGTTTCTTTCTCATGGTAAATAAACTGTCAGTCTGACTGTTCATCATTACCTCTTATGATTACATAATAGTACTTTTGCAGGGAAAAATAAACTGTTTTTTCAGTCTTTTTCTCTATTCAGCATTATTTAGCAGTTATTATTTTCATTCAGGTATTCTTCTGAATACGTCCGGAATGCTGCGCTTCTGACAGCTTTTATATCACCTCCAGTGATTCCCTTGCATCACGGAGTCCCCTCTCGCCATAGGTATCATAGATTCTCTGCAGGCGGTCGATCATCTCCTGTTTTTTCTCCGGTATCCTGCCGTATATCGTCGTGATGATCGATGCATTTGTAAACTTGAAATTTTACCAGATATGAAGTATATGCTGCATCAGCAGACTTACAAGAGTGATACCTGCCCAGCACGACGCTCCAATAAGAATAGGCTTTCCGCCTGTCCGAATAAGCTTTACTATGTCACTGTTCAGCCCTATTGCTGCCATTGCCATTACGATAAAGAATTTCGATAATTCTTTTAATGGAGTAAACACCTTTACATCCACTCCGGCATGTACACATACAGTCGTTATTACAGCGGCAATTGTAAAATATAGTATAAACATCGGAAATGCGCGGCGAAAGCTGAAACCTTCACCCGAATTTTCCACGCCTTCTTTTTTTGCTCTGGATGCACGAATCAGAGCGAGCACAAGAGTAATCGGTATTATCGCAAGTGTCCGGGTAAGCTTTACAGTCACAGCCTTGTCAAGCGTCTGACTTCCAAGGCCATACATACTGTCCCATGTGGACGCTGCTGCTGTTACAGAAGACGTATCATTTACTGCTGTTCCGGCAAATACACCAAAAGCGTCTCCGCTTGTTGTGTCGAATCCGATCGCTCTGCCGAGCATTGGGAAAAATATTGCCGCAAGTACATTAAAGAAAAAGATCGTGGAGATCGACTGCGCCACCTCATCATCAGCAGCTCCGACCACCGGTGCCGCGGCTGCAATGGCCGAACCTCCGCAAATTGATGAGCCCACTCCAACTAGAACTGAAGTATTGCCTGTCACATGCAGCGCTTTATGGAGCAGCCACGCAATTAAAAGAGAAGTACTTATCGTACATACTATTATTGGCAGCGATTCTTTTCCGGTCTGGGCGATCACACCAAGATCCATACCAAAACCAAGCAGTACAACAGCTGCCTGAAGGATATATTTTGATGTCCATTTTATTCCGTTTTCTGCGATTCCTTTATTTTTCCAGAATACTGTAACTGCCATGCCTGCAAGTATCCCTATGACAGCACCTCCCACAACCGGAAACTGCTTTCCCAGAAGCCATGATGGAACAGCAATGGCAAGGCACAACAATATACCTGCGATATTTTTGCCGATAAACAATGCAGATTTCTTATACATTTTTTAAAAACTCCTTTCTACGGAAACCTCTTGACGGGAGCTATTATAGAATTGTATAATCACAAAGTAAAATTATAATTTTTTATTTATCGATAATATTTTTTTATGGCAGGTGCGATATGCTTGATTTCCGTGTTGAAACATTTCTGTGCGTGTGCAGGACAATGAACTATACAAAAGCTTCAAAGGAGCTTAATATCACCCAGCCGGCAGTTTCAGCTCACATTCACTTTCTTGAAGAGCATTACCACGTCCGTCTGTTCAGGTATCAGAACAAAAAGCTATATCTGACTCCTGAGGGAGCTATACTGCGTGACCGGATGAGGACATTACTAAATGACGAAAACAGAGTCAGTGATGAACTATCCATGGCGAAGTCCGGAAAGCAGACTCTTTCGCTTGGAGTAACTATGACAGTCGGAGAATATGCTGTGGTAAAACCTCTTTCGGGATATATCAGAGAGAATCCGGATACGGCAATTGATATTCATTTTGGCAATACCTCTGAACTGCTTGATATGCTTGAAATTGGAAAAATAAACGTCGCCCTTGTCGAAGGGAATTATCCTAAAGAAAGATATTCACATACAAACTTCAGCTCAGAGGACTATATACCTGTCTGCGCCGCATCACACAGATTCATAAGAGAGCCATCCTGCTTCAAAGATCTGCTGAAGGAGAGACTTATAGTAAGAGAAAAGGGCTCCGGCACAAGGAATATCCTTGAATGCTCGCTCGACGCACGTGACATGAGAATAGATGACTTTGCCAATATCATACAGGTTGAAAACATGCACACTATCATATGGCTTACTATCGCAGACTGCGGTATATCCTTTCTCTATAAGATTGCAGCAGCAGAAGAGATTGAAAGAGGACGGCTTAAGGAGATTCATCTCGAAGATTTTTCCATGAAACATGATTTTGACTTCATCTGGGAAAAAGGAAGCATATACAGCGACAGATATCTGGATTTCTGCAGCACTCTGAAAAGAGAGGCCGAAAAAGCGGTTTGAACGTAAATAGATACACTGGTCTGCCTTTACAGATAAGTTTTTAAGTAATATCATGGTTAGTATGTCATCAATCAGGCACGGTGAGCTCAGCCGCGCATTTTCATAAAGAGAGCAGGAGTATAATTCTGACACCCGAAAAAATAGAACAGAATCATGAAAACAGGAGGAAATATTTTTGAAATTCATGAAACAGTTTGGCATTATCCTGGCGGTAACCTGTGTGGGCGAGATCCTGCATTACTTTCTGCCGCTTCCGATACCAAGCTCTATTTACGGACTGATACTGATGCTGGTGCTGCTGTGCACGCATGTGTTGAATATAGAAAATGTGCGGGAAACTGCAGAGTTTCTGATAGAAATAATGCCTATGATGTTTATTCCCGCGGCGGTTGGACTGATAGTGACCTGGAGCGAGCTGAAGCCGGTCCTGGTACCTGTCCTGGTGATCACAGTCGTAACGACTATACTTGTCATGGGAGTTACCGGAGTGGTAACGCAGGCTGTCATGAAGCTGCGCAACAGGCTGACATCGAATACTGACACAGTTATCAGCAATGAAGAAGCAGTGGCGCGTCAGGAGAGAAATATGATCCCTCTTGACAGAAAGATCAGACTGAAGATCAGGATACAGGTTGTCAGAGGACTGCGCTGGAAAAGAGATCATCTGGACAAACACAACAGGAAAGGCAAGAATAAATAATGGAAGAAATAAATGATGTAGTAGCTTTTTCCGCAACATTCGGCGTGGTAATAAGCATAATAGGATATGGACTGGGATCTCTGATAAAAAACAAGACAGGACTCGGCATTTTTAATCCACTTCTGATTTCCATTATTTTCGTAGTGGTCATACTGCTCACTTTTCATATTGATTACAAGGAATATTACAGCAGCGCCAAATATCTGTCTTACCTTTTAACACCTGCTACTGTAAGCCTTGCGATCCCGCTTTACGTTCATATTAACAGACTGAAGCGGAACTGGGTGGGAATCCTGATAGGGCTTCTGTCAGGAGCTTTTACATCTATGGGATCTGTTCTTGCAATGTCTGTGCTTTTCGGACTGTCTCATGAGCAGTATGTTACTCTGCTTCCCAAGTCGATCACAACAGCTATCGGAATGAGCATATCTAGCGAGCTCGGTGGCGTAGTCACTATTTCCGTCGCTGTCATCATCGTCACAGGAATCCTTGGAAATGTACTGGCGGTCTCCATCTGCAAACTTTTCCATATCAAGGATCCGGTAGCAAAAGGACTCGCGATCGGAGCAGCTGCTCATGCCATCGGAACATCCAAGGCCATGGAAATGGGAAACATAGAGGGAGCAATGGCTTCTCTCGCGATAGTAGTAAACGGACTGATCACAGTAATCGGCGCAAGCTTTTTCGCCATGCTTTACTGAAAAACTATTTCATGTTCTTCCTTCCTTATTCACCCTTTATAAGCGCTTTCTCGCCATAATGAACAAGGATTTCATCAACCGTATCTATATCATAGATATGGTTGATGATACAGTATTCCACTATCAGATCTCTTATGCTGCCCGGAGCAAAGGTGTAGCCTGCTGCCTGAAGAAGACCTTCTGATTCATCTTCATTAAGTTCCATCACAAGGCACAGAGAAAAAATAGTATTCTTTCCAACATGGTAATTTTTCTTTGACCTGATCTTTGAAAAAAGTCTGCGATCGATACAGGCCTTCTTGTAAACATCGGAATCCTTCAGCCCTCTCTCGTCGATCATACGGAAAAGCATATCACTGAAGGACTCACCTGATCCGACCAGGAAATCATCAAGGGAAGCAGTTCCGAATGCAGTCGAACTATCCACTGTCATGCATCTTTCTTCTGCAAGCTTAAAGTTTTCCACAATAAACCTGTCAATATCATTTATTAGTTCTTCAGAAAGACGCTTTTCTTCCCGCATAAATACTCCTTACCTTACTGCTGATCAAGGATTATCTCCTTAATCAGAAATTCCCCATACAACTGTTACAGTATCTGTCATATCAATGTCATCCGGTTCAATATCCATATCAAATGATTTACCTTTCGGCATGATTTTTGAACATTCATCTCTCAACATATACTCTGGTCTGACCATCGATTCAATATTAATCTCGCCCCAGGAGTAATCAATTGACTCTATCTCTTTGATACGTACTCCCGCAGCTGAAGCAAGAACTCCCGCTTTATTTTTTGCATCTTCTACAGCTTTCCCGAGCAACTGATTCTTTGCCGACTCCGGATCTTTAACTGTATATCTGATAGATATTTCCGGATCAACAGAACTATGTGTCAGTGCATAAAGTATCTTTCCGAGTCTGCTGTTATCATTGTCAAATTCAACTTTGAGGGTATGCGAATATTTATATCCAATAAATTTATTCTGATAATGATTATTCTTATCATAATAGTTTTCATATGAGCTGTCTATATCAAATGACAGAGTTTTAATATCTGATTTCTCAAACCCGAATTCAGCCAGAACAGCTTTCAGAGTCTCTGTATCACTCTCCGCGTGTTTCATCGACTCTTCATAATCCATAAATGTACCGTCAATTTCCATAATGAGCCTTGTCACATCAGGCTTTACTTTTATCTGTCCTCTTCCTGTCACTCTTAACTGTCCCATATTTTGCTCCTTTCGCTCTTCAATCGCCCTGGTCAGATATCATTATCCTCTATCTGCCCTTTATCACAGGCTGTTTCCTGACTACATTCATATTCTAATACATGTAACAGAAAAAAAGGTCGCCTGAAAAGCGACATTTGCGATGGATCACAAACTACCCATTAAAGGCTGTATCATAGCCCGGTCAGAAAAGAACGATCATGTCCCGCACCTCCGTCAGAATTTATTCTATCAGATATCAGCGAAAAAAAGAAGAGCCCCCGGAAAGATATTCACAAAAAAGTATTGACAAACGTTACTGTTCACACGGTAGGTAGACTTTGAAAGACCGATAGTGTAGACTCAGAC
>JBJELA010000371.1:0-5753 GCA_051878915.1 Candidatus Weimeria sp. | reverse complement strand
CCTACACGGTGTGTCTGGGGATTCATTAAATATTTCTCACTCTGTTTCTTTGGATTTATCGCGTTACTTCCTATAGTATCCTGCGTGATCACAGCGTTCAAGACTGATAAGGAATATCAGTCGACTAACGTGATGACTCTCCCTAAAAGCTGGCTCAATGTCGGTAACTTCGTAAAAGCCTTTACACAGGCGAATATGGGAAGAGCCTTCTTTAACTCACTTGTGGTAATGATCGTGGTACTTTTAGTATCAGTCATCATAGGTTCACAGCTTGCGTTTGTCCTGAACCGCTTCAAGTTCCCGGGAAATAAGCTCATAAGAAACCTGTTTTTCTTTGCAAGCCTCCTTCCTGCAGTAGCAATGCAGGTTTCAGTTTACAACATCATGGGCAAGCTTGGATTCATCAACCATCTCTATGGTTACATCATCATGATGTGCGGAACTGATGTAATTTCCATCTACCTGTTCATTCAGTTCATGGAAAACATACCGATTTCACTTGATGAATCGGCGATAATGGATGGAGCAAGCTACTGGACCATTTATTGGAAGATCATCCTTCCGCTTTTAAAGCCGGCTGTTGTTACAAGCTGTATTCTTAAGGGCGTAAGTGTTTACAACGAATACTACTGCGCGAACCTCTATCTGCAGAGCCCTGAAGTCAGGACACTTGCTACTTCGCTTTATGTATTCGTAGGACCTATGGGTTCGAAGTACAACCTGATCTGCGCAGGAGTCATCATTTCCTTCCTGCCAGCACTTATTGTATTTATCCTGTTCCAGAAACAGATCTACAGTGGTATTGCTACTGGAGCAGTAAAGGGATAAAAAAATGAATGATATCTTTTCACAGATGACAAAAGAGATGAAGAGCCATCTATGTACTGTCATCCTTCCGTTCTGGCTCAGAAGGAAGGATGACACCTATGGTGGATTCACAGGGTATATGGATTATGACCTGGTCGATGATCCGAAAGCTGTCAAGGGCTCGATCCTTAACAGCAGGATACTCTGGTTTTTCTCATCAGTTCTTAAGTCTGTTTCAGAAGGCAGGATAACTGAAGAAGACCTGAAAGCCGGAGACATCAGTCCGGATCAGATCAGGAAAGCAGCCGATCAGGCTTACTTTTTCTTAAGAGATGTGATCTACGACAGGGAAAACGGCGGATTGTTCTGGTCAGTGACTTACGATGGGAAACCGTATGATACCACAAAGCATACCTACAATCAGGGGTTTGGCATCTATGGACTGGCTGCGTACTATGAGATCTCAGGAGAAAAGGAAGCCTTAAGTATTGCGGAGAAGCTGTATCAGACGATTGAGACACACTGCTGCGATAAGGATGGATACGGTGAAGCGTATGCCCGTGATTTTTCTCCGGCATCAAATGAAAAGCTTTCAGAGAACGGAGTCATGGCAGAGCGTACGATGAATACTCTTCTCCATGTCTACGAGGGTTACTCAAAGCTTCTCGAAGCAGAAGACAATGCTGGAATGAGAGATAAGATCTCAGGAAGACTTGAGTTTATGCTGGATATTTTTCTTAAAAAAATATACAATCCGGCAAAGCACAGACAGGAAGTATTTTTTGATAAGAACTATAACTCTCTGATAGATCTTCATTCCTATGGTCACGACATCGAGACTGCGTGGCTTATCAGATGGGGGATGGAGGTTCTTGGAAAAGAGAGCAGACCTGTAGCCGATATGGCAAGGGATTTAAGTGAAGAGATTCTTAATAACTGTTTTGATGGATCATCTCTTCCAACGGAAAAAGAAGGAGATAAGGTTAACGAGAACCGCGTCTGGTGGGTTCAGGCTGAGACAGTAAATGGTTTTCTCTATGAGTATTTAAGCTCAGGTGAGAAGAAATATCTCGATGCGGCTTCTGCCTGCTGGAATTATATTAAAAACAATTCAATAGATAAAAGAAAAGGTTCCGAATGGTTCTGGGAGCTTGATAAGGACGGAAACCCGATACCAGGAAGACCGATAGTAGAAGAATGGAAATGTCCGTATCATAACGGAAGAATGGTGCTTTTGGCACTGGAACTCTATGACAGAAAAATAAAAGCCAGGTAAGAGGTGCAGCTTGAAGAAAAAGAGTATAAGTGAACTTTTAAAAGAGCAGGAAGCTTTATACAACAGAGTAAATAAACCAGATGAGACCTTTTATAATGGCCTTTTTGAGAGATATGAGTATCCGGTACTGACAAGAGATCATGTACCTGTATCCTGGAGATACGATTTTGATCCGAAGACAAACCCGTTTGGAATGGAGCGTCTTGGAATCAACGCCGTACTTAATTCAGGAGCCCTCTATATAAACGGAAAATATTATCTCGTTCCGCGTATTGAGGGAAACGACCGCAAGTCATTTTTCGCGGTAGCAGAAAGTGACAGTCCGGTAGATGGATTCAGGTTCTGGGATGAACCGATTCAGCTTCCGGACACCGAGCCGAATGAGACAAATGTTTACGACATGAGGCTTACACAGCATGAGGACGGTTATATATACGGAGTGTTCTGCTCAGAGAGCAAGGATACTTCAAGTAATGACCTTTCAGCTGCGGTAGCCGCTGCAGGAATTGTGCGAACAAAGGATCTGAAGAACTGGGAGCGTCTCCCGAATCTTAAGACACTTCATTCGCCGCAGCAGAGAAATGTCGTTCTTCATCCTGAATTCGTAGATGGAAAGTACGCTTTCTATACGAGACCGATGGATGACTTTATAGAGACCGGAAGCGGAAGCGGCATAGGTTTCGGACTCTGTGATGATATTACTCATCCTGTAATCGATGAGGAAAAAATGACAAGTATCAGAAAATATCATCAGATCACAGAGGCAAAGAACGGAGCCGGAGCTGTACCTATAAAGACAGACAAAGGATGGATCCATATAGCTCATGGCGTCAGAAACACAGCTGCAGGACTCAGGTATGTGCTTTATTGTTTCGCGACAGATTTAAACGATCCTTCAAAGGTTATTGCTGAACCTGGAGGACTGTTTATCGGGCCGAGAGGCAGTGAGAGAGTAGGCGATGTATCAAACGTCGTATTTACAAACGGCGCAGTAGTAAATGAGGCCGGTGATGTCTATATCTATTACGCGTCATCAGATACAAGACTTCATGTGGCTCATACAGATATTGAAAGACTCAGTGACTTCGTATTCAACGGATACGAGGATCCGGGCAGATCAGTCGACTGCGTAAAGCAGAGAGTCGGACTGATCAGGAAAAACAAGGAATTCATTAACAGATAACAGAGGAAAAAACTATGGGGAAATATCAGATTTTAAACAGCCCGGCAGTAAAAAACATGCCGTGGCAGGATGCTCCGGCACAGCTCAACAATGCTCCGGTATGGAGATACAGTGAGAATCCGGTTATAGGCAGAAATCCTCTCCCAGGAGTTGCCAGAATTTTTAACAGCGCTGTAGTGCCTTATGAGGGCGCGTTCATCGGAGTGTTCAGAGGTGAGCAGACCAATGGAATCCCTTATATCTATTTAGGACACAGCAGCGACGGAATCCACTGGGAGTTCGATCATGAGAAGATTCATTTCGTCGATAAGGACGGAAAGGACTTCATGCCTGTCTACGCTTATGATCCGCGCCTTGTAAAGGTAGAGGATACCTACTATATCATCTGGTGCGGAGACTTCTATGGCGCGGCCATCGGAATTGCGGAGACAAAGGATTTCAAGACGTTTACGAGGCTTGAGAACCCGTTCCTTCCATTTAACAGAAACGCGGTTCTTTTCCCAAGAAAAATAAACGGAAACTTCGTTATGTTCTCACGTCCGTCAGACAGCGGACACACTCCGTTCGGAGATGTCTTCATCTCAGAAAGTCCTGATCTCACCTACTGGGGTAAACACCGCCATGTGATGAGCAAGGGCAATGAGTGGTGGGAGAGCTTAAAGATCGGCGGAGGCGCAGCTCCTATTGAGACATCAGAGGGCTGGCTGCTTTTCTACCATGGAGTTTCAGGAACCTGCAATGGTTATGTCTATTCTATCGGCGGAGCCATCCTCGATATAGATGAGCCATCAAAGGTAAAATATCGTTGCGAGACCTTCCTTCTTACACCTGAAGAGTGGTATGAGGAAAGAGGCTTCGTACCAAATGTCTGCTTCCCATGTGCTACTATCCATGACAGTGAGACCGGAAGAATCGCTCTCTACTATGGAGCCGCTGACAGCTATGTCGGCCTTGCATTCACCCAGCTCGATCTGATCATCGATTATATAAAAGAGCACAGCGTTACAAATTCTACTGATACAGAAATAGGAATCAGATAATATGATTTATTTTGATCAGAACACAAGATTGATTCACCTGTCGACTTCGAAGACTTCTTACCTGATGAAGGTAACATCTGACGGTTACTTAGGTCATGTCTATTACGGAAAGAGGCTTGAGAAGGCCCCGTCCCAAGACCTCCTTCGGCTTGAGGAACTTGAAGAGCCTTCGAAGAAGCCAGGCGAAAAGGTCTCGTTTCTTGATAATCTTCCCTTTGAGTATCCGACAGCCGGAGTGGGTGATTTCCGCGAAAGCTGTCTGGATATCTCTTCTAATGACAACATCAGAGGTATCGAACTGTTTTTCAAAGGATACCAGATAAGAAATACAAAGCCGGAGATCAAAGGACTTCCGGCTTCTTTTGACCATACAGGCAGCGATTCAGAGACAATTTCCATTACTTTATGTGATGATATAAGAAAAATAGAAGTCGAGCTGAATTATACGGTTTACAGCGACATCGACTTGATAACCCGCTGGGCTGTGATAAAGAACTGCTCGAATAAAGCCTTTTTTATAGACAGAGCTCTTTCAATGTGTATTGACGCTGAGCTTGACGGCTTTTCAGTTCTCTATGAGAGCGGCGCCTGGGCAAGAGAGCATCAGATACAGTTCCAGAAGATAAAACCCGGAACAATAGTCACTGAATCAGTTAAGGGCGAGAGCGGACACGAGAGTCAGCCGTTCCTCGGACTTATATCAGGTGACTGCAGCGAGGAGAGTGGAGAAGCTTATGGATTCTCGCTCGTTTATTCCGGAAATTTTCTTGGAAAGGTTTCAACAAATTCGTTTGGAATGAGCAGAACTGTTCTTGGCATTCACCCGGAAAATTTCAGATGGAAATTACTTCGCGGAGAGTCATTTTATACACCTGAAGTGCTGATGACTTATTCTGATTCCGGGCTTGGACAGATGTCAAGGACCTTTCACAAATTCATACATGACCATATCATAAGGAGCGTCTGGAAGGACAGACAGCGTCCTGTACTCGTAAATAACTGGGAAGCTACATATCTCGATTTTGACGATAAAAAGCTTATTTCTATCCTCTCCAAGGCGAAGGAGACCGGTATTGATATGCTTGTTATTGATGACGGCTGGTTCAGACAGTCGAGGAGTGAGCCTGAAGGCGGACTCGGAGACTGGGTGCCTGTAAATAACAAGCTTCCGGATGGCTTTAAGCCGGTGAGTGAAGCGGCTGTACAGAAGGGAATGAAGCTTGGACTCTGGTTTGAGCCCGAGATGATCTCCGAGGACAGTGAGCTATACAGAAGTCATCCCGAGTACGTGCTTTCCTTCCCGGGAAGAAGACCGGCCGAGTGCAGGAATCAGTGGATGCTTGATTTTTCAAATCATGAGGTCATTGATCTGATCTATGAAAAAATAGCCACGCAGATCAGGGAAAACAATCTTTCCTACATAAAGTGGGATATGAACAGGCCTGTC
>JBJELA010000370.1:0-27915 GCA_051878915.1 Candidatus Weimeria sp. | reverse complement strand
ATCCCGGATGGGATGAATGATAAACCCCCATCGGAGGTGGGGGTTGCTAACTTAGTGTGTATTACATTTTTTAGAGGATTACACGCTGAAAAGGTATGCGTGCTTCTTTTCGAACTCTCCATCCTTCATGAAGATCTCGTTCTGGCCGTTGATCTCGACCAGGCCCTCAGGCTTGCAGCTGGCTTCCTGGAACTTCCATGCGCCTTCAACCGCGCTGCTCCAGCTGGAGGAGAAGGTAAAGTGGTCGATCCCGTAGGTCTGGAAGCTTTTGATCAAGGCTTCCTCATCCTGGTAGCTGTAGCAGTCTGCCAGGTCGATGTATTCGTTGCCGCGTCTCTTCATGTCGGTGTAAAGGCTGATCAGGTTTGAGTAGGCTTTGCCTTCCTTAAGATCCTCGTAAGCATTTCGGATCTTGGCCTGCTTTGCCTCATCCTTTGCGCTCTCTGCCTCGGTGAATGCTGCCTTAAGCTCTGCGTATGTTCTGTAGTCATTATCTAAGGTTCTCATGTTCTTATCATCCGTGTGGGTATCTCTTTTGCATGTACATATATCACTCTGGCTAGTCTGGATACCAAGCTGAGCTTTGAAATATATGTACCAATGATCAAAGAGTCGAAACTGTGAATATTACACACGCCTTATCTGGTCACCAGCCTCCAAAACGATGGACAGTCTCGACCCGTTATCCCATAGAATGCCTATGTCCCCAAGGGCGTCAACATACTGGACAGTCCCGCATGTGCCTACGGGTGGTGCCTGAATGTCGTTCATTGTGATGAGTTCTACCCGAGTTCCCACAGGGAACATTCCCTGCAGGTGCTCGAGGTCTTTCTTACTGAGCTGTTTCATCTGACTGCCTCTTTCCCGGAGCGCCATCCCGCCAGCTTGAGTTCACTGTGAGATTCCAAAGAAGGATCTTCCGGGAAGTCTTGTACTCATTTCCGATGAAGCCCAGCCGCAGCAGGAAGCAGCGCATAGCGTATTTCTCGTTTGGTACTTCATGATCCTTGGATGTGATCCGCTTCTGAGTCTTGGGCATCGTTACCAGGGCAACGGCAAGTTGCATGTATGCGGTGGTCTCATCCCCGTTTCCTGGAACCGGGAACCAAGGGAAGGTGATCTTGTCCTCAGTGAATTCAAGCGGCAGTTCCTCCGCTCTGACGGAATGCTTGAGCAGCGTTGCCTTGCTGGCCACAAGGTCTTTCAGGGCCTCCTGCTCGCCTGCTGAGAGGTCGTTTGGAAGCTCGATGAAAATGACCTGCATCACCCTCGGTGTAAAGATCTGTGTCGGTGTAGACCACATCCTGCTCAGTAGAAGGCTCGCTTTCAGGCTTGAATCCTTTCTCCTTGAGACGCTCGATGATGTTGGAATCGTCCGGGCAGGCGATCTCGCCGTATCTTGAAACGATGATGTCGCCAATCTCAAAGGCGTAGATTGGGGTGAACTTGTACACGGGTGACTCGCCGGTGATCTCGCTGATGGCCTTTACCATCGCCTTTCTTGTGGTTCCTTCTAGATTCATTTTTACCTTCATGTTTATACCTCCTTGAAATATGGTTTTCTTTTGGTACGTACATTAATCACTCTAACCGGGCTGGATACAAACGAGAATGTTGCTCATAAACTGCACAAAGATCTGGAAGCAGAACTGTGGATAATGAACTCGATGTGGTAAGCTTACAAAGGGAGTAACGATTCGTTACGGCCTTATCTGGCATAAGAAAACAGTCCAGGGGAGTCGTGTTTTACGACACCCTTGAGCTGTTTCACCGCTTGAAGCTTCAGGTATTTAGTTTCCGTGGTGGGTCCCTATGAAAACCCTTAGAAATCCCGGTTACCTGGATCCTCTTGAGCTTGCGGCTTCGATGGGGCTTATGGTAAAACAGGCGCATATCAGAAAGGACGGCTCTGTCTTCGGACAGACCTGCTTTAAGGACTGCGAGGCAGAGCTCTATGGTCCGGATACCGACTCTTACTATAAGGAGCAGATTCCGGCAGGCACCATCCTGGTGGACCCGAATGTTGTCTTTGAGTATAACCTCGGAGCCTTCAACAACACGGTTGTCCATGAGTGCGTTCACTGGGCCTTTCACAGAAAAGCCTTTCTCCTGGAGAGCCTCTTCAGTGACTCCGCTTCAAGTATTCGATGCAAGGTAGTGGGCGGAGCTGCGGGTGAGAAGAAGGACTCCCGTGACTGGATGGAGTGGCAGGCCAATGCTCTGGCACCGAGGATCCAGATGCCGCTTCCAGCTTTTAAAAGGAAAATCGCTGAGAACATTGCCGCCCTCAAGAAGACAGATGACTATGACTTCATCGACATCATCGAGCCTCTTATCGACCAGCTTGCTCTTGACTTTGGGGTGTCCAGGACCGCGGCAAAGATCAGGATGCTTGATGCAGGCTTCTCAGAGGCAGCCGGCGCCTTTATCTATGTGGACGGAAGCTACATCCCGCCTCATAGGGCAAGGGCAGGCTTCCTGGAAAGAAATCAGACTTTTTCCATATCTCTGCGCGATGCAGCCGTCCTGGGTGCGGTGAATCCGGTCATTCGGGAGATGCTTGACCAGGGAATCTTCCGCTATGTCGATGCGCACTTCGTTCTGGACAGTCCTGAGTATATCGAAAGAGATGAAGAAGGGAATCTGACTCTCACGCACTTTGCCAGGAACCATATGGATAGGTGCTGCCTGGCATTTGACCTGTCGATAAAGAGTGAAAGGAACAATCTCTACCACAGCGAGTGCTTCCTGAACAGGGACAAGAACTCGGAGATAACCTTCCAGGCTGATTTTCCGAAAGAGGTTAAAGGTGCAGAGGACCGGGCTGCAGTGCTCAAGGCCCATGCCAAGGACATGCTCTCGGTAAAGATGGACGGGACTTTCAGTGGTACGCTTGATGCACTTCTCAAGTGGTCGGGTCGAAAGAGGGAAGAAATCGCCTGGGAGGCCGGGTATGATCCAAAGACAATCTGGCGCTATAAAAATGATGAGAACATTTCGGAGGAAATCAAAACGGAGACATTATTTCGGCTCTGTATCGGGATGCAACTTCCGATCTTCCTCAGTATGAGACTGTTTGATGCGGCACACAAGGGCCTTCGCTCCACGGAGCGGGACATCATGTTTCTTTTTCTTCTGCAGCAGTGCCCGGGGATTGACTTCGATGAATGCAATGAGCAGCTTTTGGCAGTGGGATTGAAACTAATGATACGAGAGACAAGAGAAAAGAAAAAATAAAATTTTTATTAAAGCGGGCAACCACTGCCCGATTTATGGACTGTGCAAATTTAAATACAAAGAATATATGTTCTTTTTCTTATTGACACCCCGGCTCGCCCGGGGTATACTTTTAACTGTAAGTGGGACAATTGTCTACGGTTTATGGAAGGACATCATGCAGCACAAGAAGGAAGAGTATATTAATAAGATCTCAGAATACATCGAGAACTACTGGCACAGGTACGGAGTATCGCCCACAACCCGCGCCATTGCTGACGGAACTGACCTCTCGAATTCGACAGTCAGCAGATATCTCCAGTATATGAGAGACAAGGGGATGATCGACTACCGGGGTCACCGCAGCCTTCGGACCAAGAGGCAGATCGCAGGTGACGCTGGCAGAACATCCGTTCCGCTTCTTGGGGCTGTGGCCTGCGGCGTCCCGAAGTTTGCCGAGGAAAACATTGAGGAGTATGTCGATCTTCCTGTCTCGCTGTTTGGAAGAGGTTCTTTTTATCTTCTTAAGGCGGACGGGGAGTCCATGATTAACGCCGGAATCGGCCCCGGAGACCTGGTGCTTGTAAGAGCCCAGGATACAGCCGAGCCCGGACAGATCGTTGTTGCGCTTATGGATACAGAAGCTACACTGAAACGCTACTTCCCGGAGCCCGAGAAGAAACGGGTAAGACTTCATCCGGAGAATGACAGCATGGAGGATATCTACGTGCAGTCCTGCGAGATCCAGGGAGTGGCGGTCAAGGTGATTAAGGACCTGCACTAAAGTGCAGTAAGATGATGAGAAGAGATGCAAGCATTTCCAGTCTGACTTTCCCTTTGGCTGGAGGTGCCTGCCGGAAGGCAGACGAAGAAGATGGGAAAAACGACAGCAGAGGATCAGGTGAGCGTCAGGTGCCGCTGCGGGTGGAGACTTTTTGACATCGATCCTGACACGGAAGGGACCATCACAGCCAAGTGCCCGAGGTGCAAGGCAGTGATGGCAGTTACAGTAAAACACAAAAGAATCAGTTGTACCGAGCAAATAGCCGCGCACGGGAAGAAGTAAGTTCCCGGAGCAGCGAGCAGAGCCGGACATGAGGGTTTAAGGTCTAGTAAAGACCGGACCCTTGTGTCCGGCTTTTTTGTGCCTGAAAACCGGACAACCACTGTCCGGGTCAAAACAGAGATCTTATCTTATTATGTTTGTGAACTTAAAAAATCCTATATTTGATCTGAGCATTGATATGAGGTCAGCGCCGCTGACTCCATATGAGTGCTCAGCACTCTAAGAAAATTATTAATCTCAAAGTCCGAGATGGCCATTAGGACGGCGGGATGCATAGAGATTCCAGGCAAAGCAGCAAGGCTTTGTCAGGGATGAAGATGCACCCACCGTACTTTCCTATGCCCATTTTCGGCCTTGCGGGAGTCTGCGGTCATCTTCAGCTGCAGACTCCTTTTGCATTCCGCTGCCCTTACATCCGGCAGAAAGGAATGCAGCATGAAACTGAAGATCCGTTACGAGAACGTATACCAGGAGATCGAGCTTGACGAGAAGGCGACTAAAGACATGTACGTAATGCTTGACATCGAGGAAGTTCCTGATGCCAGTCAGGAGGAGAACGAGAAACACATCCAGGAGGAGTTCGAGGCAAAGTTCAACAAGCCTGAGTACAACAACTGGCATAAAGAGACCCGTCATATCGACCCGACACCTAAGGCCAGGAGATTGGACGGGAAGAAGGGATTCATCACACCAGCGCCAGGAGATACGGACTTCGATGTTCTTGAGAATCTGGTCATTACCTTTGACGACTACGACTCTGACGAAGATGCGGAGACCTGCCGCCGTGTAAGGGAGGCTCTTCCAAAGCATCCGGACTGGGCAGACATCGTTATTGCCATACGAATCGACGGAGTCCCGGTAAAGGAATATGCCAGTCAGCATCAGATGAGCGAGAGCAGTGTAAGCCACAAACTTTCCCGCGCTCTGAAAAAATTAAGAGAAATTTTTTAAAAAACGTCAGATCAGGCCATCCGCCAAGGCTACATATCGGAGACGATCAACCAATTTATTTTTGAGGAGGTAATTCAATGAACGAATTACAGAACATCGATGGGGTGATAATTCGTGATCTCATCGAGCAGAAGCAGAATCCGCCAGCGAAGCGGATGAGGTGGATAAGGGTGTCGCGTTTTGCGACACCCGGCAAGAAGGTCAGGAGGTGCAAGTCATGAGAATGAAAAACAGTGAAGGCTACATGGACCCGGTACCATACCAGGCGATAAACCATGCCGAGGGCAGGGCAGGCTATCTGCCCCTTGTCTACATCTGCGCCCCGTTCGGAGGAGATACCAGGACTAACACCAGGAAAGCAGCTGACTTTGCGGCATTTGCCTACACGAGAGGGAATATCCCTCTTACTCCTCATCTTCTCTTTCCCTTCATGGACGACCGGGATCCTGACGAACGCAGACTTGCTCTTCGCATGGACATCGTCCTGATGGGGAAGTGCGAGGAAGTCTGGGTCTTAGGAAGCAGGGTCACTCCCGGCATGGAGGAAGAGATAAGAAAGGCCAAGAGCCGCAGACAGAGAGTCAGATATTTTACAGATGATTTTATGGAGGTAAGACCATGAGAATGTTAACCATTACTACAGGAAACAGCAGGCAGTCAGCCGTGTGGAACCGGAGCGAGGTAAGCTTCGACGAGCTCTGTGAAAAGCTTAACACCCCGATCCGCACATCGGAGACTGCTGAGCAGTACAGGAAGATGACAAGGGCAGAGAAGGATGCTGCCAAGGACAAGGGCGGCTTTGTGATGGGCGCCCTCAAGGGAACCAGGAGGAAGAAGAACGAAGTCCTCTCAAGGTCAGCCATAACGCTTGACGAGGACAGGCTTAAGCCGGACTTCTTTGACTGGTATAAGGAGAATCATAAGTATCTCTCCGTCATTTACACGACTCACAGCCACACGAAGGAGAATCCGAGGGGAAGGATCATCATTCCGGCATCCCGCGACATGACCCCGGAGGAGACCAACGCCATAGCAAGATACATGGCAGCCGATCTCGGTATGGACCAGATCGACCCGTGCTCCTTTGAGATCAACCAGCTCATGTACTGGCCGACATGCTCATCAGACGGAGACTACTTCTGCGGGAAGTACGAGGGAAAGCTTCTTGACCCGGATAAGTATCTTGCATCCCACCCTGACTGGAGGGATGTCACAAAGCTTCCTCTGGCTCCTGGCGAGAAGGAGGCTTTTAACCGGCAGAAGACAAAGCAGGAGGACCCGCTTGCTAAGGAAGGCATCGTGGGGGACTGGTGCCGGACTCACTCCATAAGCGATGTCATGGAAAATGTTCTCTCCAGCATCTATGAGCCGGGCGGAAGCCCCGACCGCTGGCATTACAGGAAGTCAGGAAGCATCTCTGGAGTAGTCGTATATGACGACAAGTATGCCTACAGCCATCATGCCTCAGACCCTGCCTGCGGAAAGCTCTTAAATTCCTTTGACCTTGTGAGGATCCACCTCTTCTATGACGATGACCCGAAGAAGTCATTCAACCAGATGGCTGAGTATGCCTCAAAGGACAAGGCTGTCAGAGACATGGCCATGAAGAGAAGGCAGGAGCAGGCAGCAACCGAGTTTGCTCCTGTAAATGAGGAGGACGACAGCTGGAAGGAAGGACTTGAGTACAGCAAAAAGGATGCGAAGATAAAGAACACCCTCGGAAACCTCAGGATTATCGTAAAAAACGACCACTACCTTAAGAACATCTGGTTTAATCAGCTTTCTGACAGCCTGGAAGTAAGAGGAGAGCTTCCCTGGAAGCATCCGGGAAAATACTGGAGGGACGCAGATGATGCTCAGCTCATCTGCTACGTGGACGCCAACTATGGCACGTTTTCCAGGACTAACTACGACATTGCAGTCACGAAGGTTGCCGATGACCGGGGCTACCATCCTATAAGAGAGTACTTTGACAATCTCCCGGAGTGGGACGGCATAAAGAGGGCGGATACGCTTTTAATCGACTATCTCGGTGCCGAGGACACTCCTTATGTCAGGGCCGTCACAAGAAAGACTCTCTGCGCAGCTAGAAGGAGGATCCTCGTGCCAGGAGTGAAGTTTGATTTCATGCCGGTCTTAAACGGCCCCCAGGGAATCGGAAAGTCAACTCTTATCTCAAAGCTTGCTATGGAATGGTATTCGGATTCACTTAACATCTCCGACATGAACGACAAGACCGCTGCGGAGAAGCTGCAGGGGTACTGGATCTTGGAAATCGGGGAGCTTGCCGGGATGAAGAAGGCGGACCTTGACAAGGTGAAGGCCTTTATTTCAAGGCAGGACGACAAGTACCGCGCCAGCTTCGGTCGCAGGGTCACACCCCATCCTAGGCAGTGCGTGTTCTTCGGCACAACAAACTCTGAGAACGGATACCTCCGTGACATCACAGGAAATCGCCGTTACTGGAATATCAAGGTGGACGGAAATGGCAGGTACCACTCCTGGCAGCTTGACCAGGATACCGTAGACCAGATCTGGGCCGAGGTGAAACTTCTCGAGCCGGATGAGCCACTATACCTTCCTCCTGAGCTCGAAGAGTATGCAAAGGACGAGCAGCGGCAGGCCATGGAGTCTGATGACCGTGAAGGTCTGGTGCGTGAGTACCTTGACACCCTTCTTCCTTCCAACTGGGATGACATGGACTTCTATGCCAGAAGGACCTATATTCATGACCCTGACGACCCTGCTCACGTACCGGGGACGGTAAGGCGCGTGACAGTCAGCAACATTGAGATATGGTGCGAGTGTTTCGGAAAGCCAAAGGAGGACATCCGCTATTCTGACAGCTACGCCATCTCATCCATCATGGCAAAGATAGAAAGCTGGGAGAAAACTGGAAAGCTGATGACGCTCCCCATCTACGGAAGACAGAGAATATACAGGCGCAAATGATGTGAACAGGCATCTGAACAAGGTGAACAGGGTAAGGAGCCTGTTCACTCCTGTTCAGCTCGGGAAGGCCGGAATTATCCCCTCCGGGGCCAATTTCTGAACAAGTGATACAGGTATATCTATATAGCACAAATAAATAATAAATATAGATATATAGATATATATAACACATGTGATGCCCGCGTAAGGGATTTTCCGTTCAATCTGTTCACCCTGTTCTCAGAAAGAAGGATGAAATGATAAAAGAATTATTAAAAGGTGACTTTATGGACTGCCGCAGAGTGAAAGAGATCTGCATGCAGGAAGGCCACTCTAAGGCAGAGGTGAAAAAGGCAAAGTCACTTGAAGGAATAAAGACCGTAAACGTTACAACTTCTGACGGCAGACAGATGTGGCTCTGGTTTGACCCAGACCAGATATGGGAGAAATACAGTGAGAGAGAAAGAAATTGAGACCGCTCTTGTAAGAGCAGTCAAAGCCCGTGGCGGCCTGGCAATAAAATTTGTATCTCCTGGCTTGAACGGTGTCCCTGACCGGCTTGTCCTCATGCCTGGAGGACGCATCGCCTTTATAGAGCTAAAAGCCCCGGGGATGAAGATGCGGCCACTTCAGGTAAGACGGGCTCAGCAGCTTGAGGCGCTTGGCTTTCGCGTTTACTGCATCGACAGCAAGGAAGGAATAGGAGGTGTGATCGATGAAATACAGACCTCATAGCTACCAGGATTATTCTACGAAGTTTATCATCGACCATCCGTTCTCAGCCATTCTCCTAAGCTGCGGCCTTGGGAAAACCGTGATCACCTTAACCGCTGTAAAGGAGCTCATGTTTGACCGCTTCGAGATAAAGAAACCTCTGGTCATCGCTCCCTTAAGAGTTGCATCAAACAGCTGGCCGGATGAGATAGGAAAATGGGACCACTTAAAGGACCTCACTTACTCCGTTGCAGTGGGCACCGAGGAAGAGAGGAGGAAGGCTCTCATGACCAAGGCTGACCTTTACATCATAAACCGGGAGAATGTGACCTGGCTTGTGGAGAAGTCCGGTCTGCCATTCGACTATGACATGATAATCGTTGATGAGCTCTCGTCATTCAAGTCCCACCAGTCAAAACGCTTCAAGAGCCTTCTTAAGGTCCGCCCTAAGGTAAAACGCATGGTGGGCCTTACCGGGACTCCTGCGTCAAACAGTCTGATGGATCTTTGGGCAGAGTTCAGACTCCTTGACATGGGGAAGCGCCTGGGACGCTACATCGGGCAGTACAGAAGGGACTACTTTACCCCGGATAAGAGGAATGCCCAGATCATCTTCTCATATAAGCCTCTTCCGGGGGCTGAGGAGGCAATCTATAAGAAGATCTCGGACATCACGATCTCGATGAAGTCCGCCGACTTTCTTAAGATGCCTGACCTCTTCGTAAACGAAGTGCCGGTCCGCTTAAGCAGCCAGGAGAGATCTCTCTACGATAAGCTTAAGCGCGACATGGTACTAAGCCTCAAAGGAAAAGAAATCGATGCCGTAAACGCAGCATCCCTTTCAGGCAAGCTCCTTCAGATGGCAAACGGGGCAGTCTACGATGAAAACCAGGAGACTGTCATCATCCACGAAAGAAAGCTTGATGCTTTAGAAGATCTCCTGGAGGATGCCAATGGAAGACCGGTCCTTGTGGCTTACTGGTTCAAGCACGACCTTGAGAGGATAAGAAAGCGCTTTACGGTCAGAGAGATAAAGACCAGCAAAGACATCTCCGACTGGAATGCAGGCAAGATCCCGGTTGCTATGATCCATCCGGCATCAGCGGGTCATGGCTTAAACCTTCAGGCAGGTGGGTCAACTCTCATCTGGTTTGGCTTAACCTGGAGCCTTGAGCTATACCAGCAGACCAACGCCAGGCTCTGGCGCCAGGGCCAGAAGGAGCCTGTGGTGATCCACCACATCATAGCAGAGGGCACGATCGATGAGAATGTGATGGCGGCTCTCCGCCGGAAGGAGAAGACCCAGGACTCGCTCATCAGAGCGGTGAAAGCTCAGCTGGAGGTGATGTGATGGACCCTTACGAGAAACTGGCTGCCGCCGTGGTAATGCAAGCAGTAAAAGACTACAGATCAGCGCTTCGGTCAGTGAGGAAAAGTCCTTCAAGCCGCTTTGCAAGATCGCAGAGGGAAGCACTCGAGCGCTTCTTCCGCTCAGAGTGGTACCTGCTCCTTACAGACATAGACGGGGAGATGGTGATTGAGAGAATCAGAAAGGAGGTCATGGGATGACACCTAAGGAATATCTGCACCGGCTTGACAGTGCGGAGTCAAAGATAAGGGCAAAGAAGGAGCGTCTTGCAGTCCTTCGTGAAGCAGCGGCTTCCACAGGAGCTCCGTCCCTTTCAGATATGCCAAGGTCCGCGGCAAGGTACGCGTCAAAGATTGAGGATATGACCTTAAAGATCATTGATCTGGAAGAAGAGATCCGAGGTGACGAGGTCTGCCTGTGTGAAGATAAAGCCAAGGTTCTTGAGCTTATCGGTGCACTGGATAGCCCTGAACACCAGATGATTCTTATCGACCGCTACTTCAAGAAGATGTCGTGGGAGGAGATAGCAAAGGAGCTTAACTTTTCAGAGCGCTGGATCTACACCCAGCACGGACGCGCTCTGCAGGAGCTTGGCAAAGTCCTGGAAAAAAGAGTGCAGTCGAGTTCAGTAAAATGCAGTTGAGTTCAGTTGAATGCAGTCAGCAATAGTGCTATCATGTTCTTAGTGAAAAAGGACCAAAACATAGATTTACCAAGCCTCGGAGGAATTCCCTCCGGGGTTTTTTCGTGCAGAAAAGGAAGTGAGGATGCATGCCAGTTAAACCCAAACGGCCATGCCGCTACCCCGGCTGTCCGGGCTTTGCCGAAGACGGCGAGCAGTACTGCGAGAAGCACAGGAAGTTCATGGAGAAACACTACGAGCACTTTGCAAGAGGATACTCGGCAGACAGACGCTACGGATACAAGTGGAAAAAGATCAGGGACCGCTACGTAAAGAAGCACCCGCTCTGCGAGGAGTGCCTGAGGCACGGAAGGTATGTGAAGGCCGAACAGGTCCACCACATCGTACCGCTCTCGGAGGGAGGAAGCAGTGAGGAATACAATCTCATGAGCCTCTGCCGGTCCTGCCACGAAAAGATGCATCAAAAAACTAAATCAAGGCAGGGCCGGTAGAAATCTCTAAATTGTATACTTCACGGAAACGGCGCGGGGTCGCTTACGCATAAAACGCGTTTTCTAAAGGGTAATATACCTCTAACTTGCCGTAACCAGGAAAAATCAGCATGAAAGGAGCATGTTTTATGCCCACAAAGTCAAATAACATCGGGGGCCGGGGAGGAAAGAGGCCAGGAGCCGGAAGAAAGAAAAAGTCGGCTCTCGAAAAGTATGAAAACGGAAATCCCGGCGGAAGGCCCCTTGAGGTCCTGGACATTCCAGACATCGAAGGGGAAGAGATGCCGGAGCCGCACAAGTTCTTGTCAGACAAACAGCATGATGGCTCACAGCTTGCAGCAGCCGACATCTACAGGGAGACCTGGGAGTGGCTTGACGGCCTTGGAGTTGCCCGGGCCGTGTCGCCTGCACTTCTTGAGAGATACGCTATGGCATCCGCCAGATGGATCGCCTGCGAGAAGATCACCTCAAAGTTAGGATATCTCGGCAAGCACCCGACGACAGGAAGACCGATCCCGTCTCCCTTTATCAATATCGGGATCAACTACATGAATCAGGCAAACAGGCTCTGGGATGAGATCTTTCAGATCGTAAAGGAGAACTGCTCGACGGAGTTCAAAGGATCAAATCCCCAGGATGATGTGATGGAACGCCTGCTTCGGGCAAGAAGCGGAGGTAACTAATGGAAAAACAGACACAGTATTATCTTGAAGATATTGAAAAGCTCATTCCCTACGCCAGAAATGCAAGGACACACTCCGATGCCCAGATTGCGCAGATCGCAGCATCCATAAAGGAGTTCGGCTTCCTGTCTCCAATCGTCATATCCGGTGACAACACCATTCTCTGCGGCCACGGCAGGTTTTACGCGGCGCAGAAGCTTGGGTTAAAACAGGTCCCCTGTGTGAAAGAGGAGTACTTAACCGAAGCTCAGAAGCGTGCCTACATTATTGCCGATAACCAGCTGTCCCTTAATGCCGGATGGGATGAGGAGATGCTCTCTGTAGAGCTGTCTGACCTCCAGGAGGATGCCTTTGATCTTTCTCTTCTCGGTTTTGACGAGAAGGACCTGGCAAAGCTTATGGACACCGATGCAGAGGCCCGGGAGGATGACTTCGATGTAGATGCGGAACTTGAGAAGCCGTGCTTTTCCAGGACCGGTGACATCTGGCATCTTGGCAGACACACTGTCATCTGCGGGGATTCGACCAGGGAAGATACATACACATCTCTTCTTGGAGATAAGAAAGTAAATCTTGTATGTACAGATGCGCCTTACTTCGTTGAGCTTAAGAACAAGTCAGGTACGATCAAAAATGACAACCTGGATGACAAGCAGGCCTACGAATTTCTCATGAAGTGTTTTACGAACTTCAAGAACGTCATGGCTACTGACGCTTCCATCTATGAATTCTACGCCACCATGAAAACCAGAGTCTTCTACGATGCTTTTGAAGACGCCGGCTTTAAAGTCGGTGCCGGGCTGATCTGGAAGAAGCCGAGAGCTCCTTTCATGAGGACAGACTGGAAATTCAACATGGAGCCGATCATCTTCGGATGGAGAAAGGACGGCAAGCACACCTGGTACGGAGACCAGAAGCAGACCTCGGTTATCGAAGGATTCGATGGTATCCGGGATTCCTCGAAGGATGGATTCGGACACCCTAGTTCAAAACCAGTCCCGCTCATTGCGTATCTTATAAAGCAATGCACCCAGTCAAACGGCCTGGTCCTTGATGGATTCCTTGGCTCTGCCTCGACTCTTATCGCGTGTGAGCAGCTTGACCGTACCTGCTACGGGATTGAGCTTGAGCCGAAGTTTGTCGATGTGGCGGTGAAGAGATACATCCAGTTTAAGAATGATGATGCGTCTGACGCCTATGTGATCCGTGAAGGAAAGAAAATCTCCTACGCCGATCTTCCGAAAGAAAGCTCATAAATCCTTGCAAATTACAGCAGAATTGACTTGCTATTACAGAGCTTCAGAGTGATATATGTACGTACCAAAAGCAAAGCAAGGAGGTACGCATTATGAAACTAAGCTACAACGCAGAAGGCGAGGAAAGAAAAGCCCTGGTCACAGAGATCTGCCGGATCACAGGTGATACATCCGAGTATCAGTTCATGCCGACATGCGCCTACAGGATCGGGGATGTCACCGTGGAAAAGGACGGGACGGTCGTATGTGATGATGAGGAGAAGATGATGCACATAAGAAATGAGCTTGAAAAGGTCAGCTTCACCCCGGAAGAACCGGAAAGTGAAGAAGCGGAAACCCTGGAAAGCGCCGGCCTTACGGTCGAGATTCCACTTAATAAAGCAAACACCGAAAACCTTGACAACCTGCTTACATCCAAGGGAAAGCTTATCCGCCATGCCTTGGGAGTTGATGCCCTGGGCTTTGAAGTAAAGGATGATCGGATCGCATTTTCCTGGTTTAAGGAAACACCGGATGCCGATGAGGCAAGAGCCTACACCGACTTTATCGCAAAGCTTTGCGCTCTTTCAAAAGAGCTTAACCGTACAAGCAAAAGAGAGCTTCCGGTGACAAACGAGAAGTACAGCTTCCGCTGTTTCCTCTTAAGGCTTGGATTCATCGGGCCTGAGTACAAGGCGGAGCGGAAGATCCTGCTTCGTAACCTTTCAGGAAGCTCAAGCTGGAAGAACGGAGCTCCGGCAAAGGAAAGACAGGAGGAAGCCTAAATGATAAGCAAAAATGAACTTAGATGCCTGCGGGAGCTTTATCCTGCAGGCACAAGGATTGAACTTATAAAAATGGATGATGTCCAGGCCCCGCCTAAAGGAACCCTGGGCACGGTCTACGGAGTCGATGACACCGGAAGTCTTCTGGTCCACTGGGATAACGGGTCCGGCCTTGCTGTGATCTACGGGGAGGACCTGGTAAGAAAGGTGGGTGAGTGATGGATAAGAAGATAAAAGACCAGATCCTCTCTATCCGGGATATGGGGGTTACCAACATGTTTGACATCTCCTTCGTGCAGAGGATCGCCTTCAAAAATCACTACTACGAGCTGGTATACTTTCTTGAGGAGCACCGGAAAGAGTACGTTCATTTCATCCTGACAGGTGAAGAAAATTAACAGGAAAATCCTCCGATAAAGCACATATAAAGCTTGCTATTTCAAGGCTTTAGAGTGATATATGTACATGCCAAAGGAACACAAGCAAAACGGAGGAAAAGACCATGAAGAACACATACTTTGAAGAAATGTACAAGACAGTCAGAAGCTACCAGGAAAAGAAAGAAGCCGCAAGAGAAAAGAGGAGCAAACTTTTCGAAGAGGAAAAATACGATGAGGGGACAGCCCTGATGAAGGCCTTCGAAGAGGAGAATCCATTCCCTTACTCAGACGGAGCCATGAAAGCCTACTGGGCCTACCAGAACGTAAACTACTGCGGGGCAGACAGCTTCGAGGTCGAGGACCTGCCTTGGCCTAAGGACATGAAGGACTTCGCGGACACCTTAAGAGAGGCCGGAGTAAGCGCCATCACAGTCACCGACCAGAGCACAGGCCTGATGGATGGAATCTACGGGCTTTCGGAAAACGGCTGGAAGATGGGAGGCTTGAAGATTGTCATAAGAAAGGACGACCATCGCTTCGGAACGGACGAGCCGGAAAGAAAGAACGGCATCGAGTTCACGATTGCATAAGGAGGCCGCCATGTGGGAAAAAGGAACACTTGAGATCGAAGGGAAAACGGTAAAATACGAACTAAAACACTACGACGAGCCTTCAGGCTACGGCATTGAAGGCGGCAGGATCAGCAAGATGGAGCTCCGCGTGGGAAGCAAAATGACTCTCCGCTACGACCGCGGCTGGGACATCGAGCCAGAAGATGAAACAAGCCAGCTGGCCTACGCAGCCCTGATCCATCAATATAACTAAAGAAAGTATGATCTTATTTTCACATAAAGCTTGCTATTTCAACGGGTTAGAGTGATATATGTACATGCAAAAAGCAAAGACACTAAGAACCCAGGAGGCAAACACCATGACAAGAGCAGAAAGAAACGAATTCACATACCTTTGGAAGAACCTGAAAAGAGGCTTCTACGGAAACACAGCCATCCTTACGATTCCGGTAGATGCAAGCAGGGAATACAAGCAGTCGGCAGACGACCTTTTCCAGCAGAACGGTTTTTACCCTTGCGCAATCAAGACGGATCCGAAGAGATTTGATGACAGGAAGCGGATCCTTTACATGAAAGAGCCTGAAGATGCCGAATGGACAGAGCTTTATACCAAAGAAGAGCTTGATGCCTTCGATCAGGCCATTGAAGCTTAAGAGGAAGGAGCCGATAAGGCTCCTGTTCTTGATACATAAATAAAAGATCGCTTCGGCGGTCTTTTTCTTTTGCCAGGAGAGGAGGTGAGATACCGTGGCAGGAAAATACAAGCCATCAAAGTTCATGGCGGAAAGCTCGCACTATGACAAGGATGCAGCCGACCTTGTTGTGATGTTTATCGAGCAGCTTTCTCATACCAAGGGAGAGTTCTTCAAGAAGCCTTTTATCTTAATGCCCTGGCAGGAGCAGATCATAAGGGATATCTTCGGTATCTTAAAGCCTAACGGCTACAGGCAATTTACGACTGCCTACATCGAGATCCCGAAGAAATGCGGGAAGTCTGAGCTTGCAGCCGCCGTGGCACTTTACCTTCTCTGCGCCGACGGGGAGCAGAGGGCTGAGGTTTACGGCTGCGCCGCTGACCGCGACCAGGCATCTTTAGTCTTTGATGTGGCCTGCGACATGGTGAAGCTCCACCGGACCCTAAGAAAATACTGCGATATCCGCCCAAGCCGAAAGACGATTCACTACCGTCCTACCAACTCGGTGTACAAGGCCGTATCGGCAGAAGTTGCCGGGAAGTCCGGTGTAAATGTCTCGGGTCTTGTCTTTGACGAGCTCTGGGTCCAGAAGGACCGGAAGTTCTTTGACATGATGACAAAGGGAACATCGGATGCAAGGAAGAACCCGCTCCACTTCATCATCACGACAGCAGGAAACGATGTAAACTCCATCTGCTATGAGCTCCACCAGAAGGCAGTCGACATCTTAGAGGGCAGAAAGCATGATGACACCTTCTATCCTGTGATCTACGGAGCAGACATGGACGAGGACTGGACAGACCCTAAGGTCTGGAAAAAGGCGAACCCTTCTCTTGGAGTCACAATCGATATCGACAAGGTCCGCGCAGCCTGCGAGTCAGCCAAGCAGAATCCCCAGGAGGAGAACGCCTTCCGGCAGCTGAGACTTGATCAGTGGGTCAAGCAGTCTGTCCGCTGGATGCCGATGGACAAGTGGGATGCCTGCGCTTTTCCGGTAGATGAAACCGAACTTTATGGCAGGGTCTGCTATGGCGGCCTGGATCTTTCGTCTACGACAGACGTCACGGCCTTTGTCCTGGTCTTTCCGCCGCTTGACGAGGATGACAAGTACATCGTTCTCCCTTACTTCTGGGTGCCGGAGGACACCATGGAATTAAGAGTCCGGCGGGACCACGTCCCTTATGACCTCTGGCAGAAGCAGGGAGCACTTCTTACGACAGAAGGAAATGTCATCCACTACGGCTTTATCGAGAAGTTCATCGAACGCCTTGGAGAGAAGTACAATATCCGTGAGATCGCCTTTGACCGCTGGGGAGCGGTCCAGATGGTGCAGAACTTAGAGGGCATGGGCTTTACCGTAGTTCCTTTCGCTCAAGGGTTCGCATCGATGAGCCCGCCTACTAAGGAGCTGATGAGGCTCGTGCTTGATGAAAAGATCGCTCACGGAGGGCATCCGGTCCTTCGCTGGATGATGGATAACGTCTATGTGAGGACAGATCCGGCAGGAAACATCAAGATGGATAAGGAGAAGTCCACCGAGAAGATAGACGGGTCGGTAGCCCTCGTGATGGCCCTTGACCGGGCAATCCGCTGCGGAAACGATGATGGAGAGTCAGTCTATGACAGCAGAGGACTTTTAGTTTTGTAAGCATAGGCATCTGTCCAGGAGGGCAGGTGTTTTTCTTATGCCTTTAGAAGGAGAAATCATGAGCATATTAAAAGGTATTTTTAAGTCAAGAGACAAGCCCAAGGACAGGACTTCTGGCAGCGCATTCAGTTTTTTCCTAGGAGGCACCACCAGCGGAAAGACCGTGACAGAGCGGTCTGCCATGCAGATGACGGCGGTCTACTCCTGCGTGAGAGTCCTATCAGAAGCAGTGGCGGGCCTTCCGCTTCACCTCTACAGGTATACCGGAAATGGCAGTAAGGAGAAGGCACTTGACCATCCTCTCTACAGCCTTCTTCACGATGAGCCGAATCCCGAGATGACATCCTTTGTATTTCGGGAGACCCTTATGACCCATCTTCTTCTGTGGGGGAATGCCTACGCCCAGATCATAAGAAACGGGAAAGGCGAGGTCATCGCTCTTTATCCTCTCATGCCAAACCGCATGACCGTGGACAGAGATGATAGGGGAGCTCTTTACTACGAGTACACCACTTCGGATGATGATGCCCATACGATGAAAGGATCAACGGTAAGGCTTTCACCCCGGGACATCCTTCATATCCCGGGCCTTGGCTTTGACGGCCTGGTCGGGTATTCTCCGATCGCGATGGCAAAGAATGCCATCGGCATGGCGATAGCCTGTGAGGAATATGGGGCCAAGTTCTTTGCTAACGGGGCTGCTCCAAGCGGAGTATTAGAGCATCCGGGAATCCTTAAGGATCCGTCAAGGATAAGAGAAAGCTGGCAGCAGACCTTTGGAGGAAGCGGAAACGCCCACAAGGTAGCGGTCCTTGAGGAAGGGATGAAGTACACGCCGATTTCCATCAATCCTCAGGAGGCTCAGTTTCTTGAGACAAGGAAATTTCAGATCGATGAGATCGCGCGTATTTTCCGCATTCCGCCACACATGATAGGCGACCTTGACCACAGCACCTTTTCCAATATCGAGCAGCAGTCTCTTGAGTTTGTGAAGTACACGCTTGACCCCTGGGTCTGCCGGTGGGAGCAGGCCATGAGAAAGGCGCTTCTTTCTGATGATGAGAAGAAGGACTACTTCTTCAAGTTCAACGTGGACGGGCTTCTTCGAGGTGACTATGCAAGCCGCATGAGCGGCTACGCCACAGCCAGGCAGAACGGCTGGATGAGCGCAAATGACATCCGAGAGCTTGAGAACCTGGACCGGATCCCGGAGGAGGATGGAGGAGATCTTTATCTCATAAACGGCAACATGACAAAGCTGTCTGATGCAGGCATATTCGCGGCATCCGGGCAGGAAAGTGAGGAGACTGACGAGAAAGATGAGAAAGGTGAAGAGAAACAGGAAGAGGAACCGGAGGAGACAGATGCCCGGCTCCCTGAAAGGAGGAAGAAACCCTTATGAAAAGAAAGTTCTGGAGCTTTATCAGAAACGAAGAGCCGGACGAATTCGAAAGCGAAAGAACGCTTACCCTCGACGGAGAAATTTCCGATGAGTCCTGGTACGGTGACGAGGTAACGCCGAGGCTCTTTAAAGATGAGCTGGAAAGCGGGAAGGGAAAGATCACCCTCTGGATCAATTCTCCGGGAGGAGACGTCTTTGCGGCTGCCCAGATCTACAACATGCTTATGGATTACCCATATGATGTTACGGTAAAGATCGATGCCTTAGCGGCATCTGCCGCGTCCGTCATTGCGATGGCGGGGACAAGGGTCTGCATGAGCCCTGTTGCGATGCTTATGATCCACAATCCCATGACCGTTGCGATCGGAGATTCAAGCGAGATGCAGAAGGCAATCGAGATGCTTTCTGAAGTCAAGGAGTCCATTGTAAACGCCTACGAGATCAAGTCCGGGCTTTCCCGAAATAAAATCAGCAGGCTTATGGATGCTGAGACCTGGATGAATGCAAAAGAGGCAAAACGCCTGGGCTTTGCAGACGAGATCTTATTTGCAGGCGGCGATCAGTCACTTACAGAAGAAGAGGAGCTTTCCGATGAAGGCCTCATGCTTTTCTCAAGGAAGTCAGTAACAGACTCTCTTCTTTCAAAGCTTATCCCAAAGAAGGAACACATGGAAACAAATACTGCCGTAAAGGCGGATGACTTAAGGAAGCGGCTTTCGCTTCTCTCACACTAAGGAGGAATACTATGACACAGATTATGGATCTTATGGAAAAGAGGGCGAAGGCCTGGGATGCAGCCAAGAAGTTTCTTGACACCCATTCCGACAACGGAGGCAATGTCTCCGCTGAGGATGCCGCTACTTACGATCGGATGGAGAAGGAAGTAACGGACCTCACCAAAGATATCGAGCGCCTGCAGAGGCAGGAAGAGATCGAGAAGATGATGAGTAAGCCGACTTCTTCTCCGCTTACCACAAAGCCAGGTGCAGAAGACAGCGAGGAGGACAAGAAGGGAACAGCCGGCAAGGCGTACAAGAATGCCTTCTGGGACTCCATCAGAAAGAGAAACTGGTACGATGTGAAAAATGTCCTTGAGATCGGGACCGATGCAAACGGCGGCTACCTCGTGCCGGACGAGTACGAGAAGCAGTTGATCCAGGCGCTTAATGACGAGAACTTCTTCAGGACCCTGGCTCACGTGATTCAGACCCAGTCCGGGACCCACACCATTCCGGTAGTCGCATCCCACGGGACCGCGGCCTGGATGGATGAGAACGGCCTGTACCCTGAGTCCGATGACACATTTGACCAGATCACGCTTGATGCCTATAAGCTTGGCACTGCGATCAAGGTATCTGAGGAGCTCTTAAACGACTCTGTCTTTGATCTTGAGAGCTATATTTCAACCGAGTTTGCGCGCCGTATCGGAGCTGCTGAGGAGGAAGCCTTTCTCACAGGAGACGGAAAGAAGAAGCCGGAAGGAGTCTTTACAAAGGTCAAAGCGACCAAGGACGCAACGACAGAGATTGCAAACACCAACATCAGCTTTGATGCCATCATGGATGTCTTTCACTCCTTAAGAAGCGTCTACAGAAACCGCGCCACCTGGATCTTGAATGACTCCACAGTAAAGGCCTTAAGGAAGATTAAGGACAACAACGGAAACTATATCTGGCAGCCTGCCGTAACTGCTGGCCAGCCGGACATGATCTTAAACCGTCCGTATAAGACCAGTATCTATGCACCGGAGCTTGCTGCAGGAAATGTCGCTCTTCTCTTCGGGGACTTCTCCTACTACTGGATCGCAGAGCGCCAGGGAAGGTCCTTCAAGAGACTCTCCGAGCTTTATGCGGCAAATGGCCAGATCGGATTCCTTGCTTCCGAGCGTATCGACGGAAAACTGATCCTGCCGGAAGCAGTAAGAGGCCTGTCCGTAAAGGCAGCTAGTTAAGGCGCACCCTTACTTGAATGAAGGGTGATTTTCGCACCCTCGATTCAAACGAGGGTGCCTGTTATTTTAAGGAGGAAGCCTTGTGGAAGTAACACTTGAAGAAGCAAAGACCTACCTTCGTGTAAGCTCAAATGACGAGGATGACCTGATAAAAAGCCTGATTGAGACAGCTACAAAGCAGGTCCAGGACATCGCAAGATTTACGGATGAAGAGTGGGAAACAAGTGAGGAAAAGGTCCTTATCCGCATGCGGATTGCTGTTCTTTACTGCATCGCCTACCTCTACGAGCACAGGGAGGAAGCTGACCACGATGCCTTAAACCAGACACTCCGGGCTCTTCTCTTTGGAGTAAGAAAGGAGGAGTTTTAGTTGAACATCGCTCTTTTAAGTGAAAAGATCCTTCTCCAGAAGGCAGATGTCTCAACTGATGATGCCGGAAACCGAGTGAGCTCCTGGAAAGGCTATTTTTCCTGCTATGCTACGGTAAGCGCAGAATCTCCAGTGGAGGAGAGTGCTGCCGGGGCCACCTGGGATGAAAGCGCGATTGATTTTACCCTGAGGTGGTGCTCAGAGCTGGAAGGTTTAACTTCTAAAGAGTACCGGGTGATCTTCAGAGGCGATGCCTATAACATTGAAGGGATCGATCACATGAACTATAAGAAGAAGGCCATAAAGCTTCACTGCAGAAGGGAGGAGGCATGAGCAGAAAAGTCACGATTGACGGCCTTGCCGATGCGATTGAAAAGGAGCTTAGCGACTTTTCAAAGACCACGTCTGATTCAGTGAAGAAGGCTGTAAGAAAGACCGGAAACTCAGTAAGAAGTGACATCAGAGACACAGCTCCAAGAAGGACAGGAGCCTACGCAAAGAGCTGGTCGGTAAAAAAGACTTCTGAGACTGCAACTTCTCTTTCTGTTACGGTCTACTCAAGAAACCGCTACCAGCTTGCCCATCTCTTAGAGCACGGTCATGCAAAGCGAAACGGAGGAAGAGTCGCTGCGCAGCCTCATATTGCACCTGCCGAGGAGCGGGGAGAAAAGAAACTTGAAGAAGAGATAAGGAAGGGGATCTAGCATGAATGGAATCATTTCACTTATGAAGGAGACCGGCCTTCCCTTTGCCTATGATCATTTTGCCGAAGGAGACTCTCCTGCTCCTCCCTTCATCTGCTTTCTTACCGAAGGAAGCGACAACTTTTCTGCTGACGGCAGTGTCTATCTTAAGGCAAGTGAGGTTCACCTTGAGCTTTACACGGACAGGAAAGACCCGGATTCTGAGAAAAAGGTCGAAGCAGTGCTGGACAGGCATAATGTCTTTTATAACAAATCAGAAGTCTGGATCGAGACCGAGAAGCTCTTTGAAGTGCTCTATATTTTTGAAATGGAGGAAAGCCAGATATGGGAAACAAAGTAAAATATAACCTTAAAAATGTCTACGCGGCTAAGCTTACGGAGACCGTGACTGATGGAGTGACGTCCTACAGCTACGCAGAGCCGAAGGCAATCCCCGGAGCCGTGTCGATAAGCCTTGATGCAGAAGGAGAGACCAAAGCCTTCTATGCAGACGGAATTGTCTACTTCCGCTCAGTTACCAACAACGGCTACTCCGGTGATCTTGAGATTGCCCTGATCCCGGAGTGGTTTCGGACTGATATTCTCCAGGAGACACTTGACGGCAAGGGAGTTCTTGTGGAAAAGAGCGGCCTTACCGATACCGTGAAGTTCGCACTTCTCTTTGAGTTTGACGGGGATGTAAACTCCATCCGCCACGTCCTCTATTACTGCACCGCCTCAAGGCCGTCTCTAGAATCAGAGACCAAAGAAGACACGATCGAGCCTGGAACCGAGAAGCTTTCGATCACAGCCGACCCTCGCCCTGACGGGCTTGTAAAGGCAAGGTCAGGGGATACCACAGACACTACGGTCTATGACAGCTGGTACAAGACAGTCTACCTTCCGACCGAGAAGGCAGCTTCGACTTCATCTTCGTCTTCCTCAACTTCATCTGACACATCGTCTTCTGGAAAGTAAGGTGGTAAATAATGCTTGAAAAGACAATTGAAATCAGCGGAAAACCGGTCAAGTTCCGCTCTTCTGCCGCAATTCCTAGAATCTACCGCCTCAAGTTCAGAAGGGACATCTTTAAGGACCTGTCAAAGCTTGAGAAGTCCTACCAGGCCAGGGCCAAGGACAGCGAGGACTTTGAGATCGATGATCTTGAGATCTTTGAAAATGTCGCCTACATCATGGCCTATCATGCAGACCCCTCGATTCCCAAGACCATCGACGAGTGGTTGGACCAGTTTGAGATGTTTTCAATCTACCAGGTCCTTCCTGAAATCTTGGAGCTCTGGGGCAGCAACCTCATGACGGACGTGCAGGCAAAAAAAGGACTCGCAGAAGTGAGCGGGAGATGACCACCCCGCTTTTTCTTCTGCGCTGCACGGAGATTGGGATCTCGATAAGAGACTTAGAGCTTTTATCCATCGGCCTTGTCCTTGATATCTGGACAGAGAAGGCCAACGATGATGTGAAGTATGACCGGCTGGCAGACCAGAGTGACTTTGACCGGTTCTGATTATAGATGCTTCGTTTAATATAATGACATTGTGTTGACATTAGACGTTAAAATGCATATACTAAAGTTAGAAATGGAGGTATATGCGATGACTACTACAAATTTGAATATCAGAACGGATAAGGATATTAAAGATCAGGCTGAGCATATCTTCAATGAACTGGGGCTTAATATGACAACCGCCGTTAATATGTTTCTCAGGACTACAATCCGGGAAAATGGAATTCCATTTTCTCTGAAACTTGACGTGCCGAATGAAACTACTGCTGCTGCAATTGAAGAGGGCCGGCGGATTGCGGCTGACAGAAGTGTAAAGGGATACTCCGATATGGAGGCGCTTAAGAAAGCTCTCGAAGTATGAAGTACGAGGTTAAATTTACCAGCCAGTTCAAGAAAGATTTGAAACAGGCGAAAAAACAGCATAAAAATCTGGACAAGCTGTTTGAGGCAGTAAATATACTGGCGAATGGCGGTATTCTGGGTGCGAAATATCATGACCATGATCTCTCAGGAAATTATAAGGGGACACGGGAATGTCATATTGAGCCGGACTGGCTTTTGATTTATGAGATCAGGGGTGAAGTCCTTGTTCTGATGCTCTACCGTTTAGGAACGCATTCGGAGCTGTTCAAAAAATAAGAGTGAAAGAAAAGGGCATAAAATTTATTAACCCTTATCAGGCATCGATCGTGCGATCGGTGCTTTTTCTTTGCCATCACCAAGTTCTTCGTAGATCTTCCTGTTTTTCCTCAGGAATTTGTCTGATGCGGACTTGACCTCCTCATCAGATGCTTTCTTAAGTTTTTCTGCTTCGGAAGCCGGAGTTGAAATGCTGTTTTTATTATCCATAGGGTTGCCTCCTTTGGATATTATCGTTTTTACGCTGGGTAAATGCAAGCGGATATTTGCTTAAGGAGGTGAAGGCATGCCAAACAGAATCAAAGGAATCACGGTTGAGATCGGAGGGGATACCACTGGCCTTGACAAGGCGCTGAAATCCGTAAACAGCACCATTAAAAGCACCCAGGCCTCTCTTAAGGATGTAAACAAGCTCCTGAAACTTGACCCGAAGAATACGACCCTTCTTACCCAGAAGCAGAAGATGCTCAAAGACTCCATCTCCGCGACTAAAGAAAAGCTCGAGGGCTTAAAGGAAGCCCAGGTCCAGGCCAAGCAGCAGCTTGAAAACGGGGACTTAGGTCAGGACAAGTACGATGCTCTCCAGAGGGAAATTGCAGAGACAGAGTCAAAGCTTAAGAGCCTCGAAAAAGAGTCCAAGAGCTTCGGATCAGTTTCTTCCCAGAGGATTGCGGCCGCCGGTGAAAAGGTAAAAGGCGTCGGGGAGAAAATGTCTGATGCCGGAGAAAAGATGACGCTTGGCTTCACGACTCCTGTTGTTGCCGGTGCGACTGCTGCAGTTAACTCCTACGGAAACGTCGACAAGCAGTTTAACCTGGTCAAGCAGACGATGGGAAGCACGGCAAACTCTGCTTCTGACTTTAAGGGCCTCTGGAATCAGATCGGGGAGTCCGCGAAAGCGTCAGTCTTTGGCATGCAGGATGCAGCCGACGCGACACTGAACTTCGCAAGACAGGGCTTCACGGCTAAGCAGGCAACGGACATGCTGACTCCTGCCATGAACCTCGCGGCGGGCACCGGGACGGACCTTTCAGAAGTGACATCCGGCCTTGGAAACGCCATGAAGATGTTCGGGGCAGACTCCTCAGAAGCTGCCTCTTACTCTGATGTCCTCGCAAAAGCCCAGGCCCAGGCAAACACCAACACCTCGGAACTTTTCCAGTCGATTTCTGTTGCAGGCCCGATCTGCAAGACGGTCGGATGGAATGTTAAGGACTTAGCAACGATCACCGATGTATTTGGAAATGCCGGAATCTCAGGATCAGAAGGAGCAAACGCCTTAAAAACCGGCCTTGCCCGCCTGGCGTCTCCTGCCAAGTCAGGAGCAGATGCGATGGATCAGCTGAAGCTTTCGACAGGCCAGGCCTACGCCATCTTTGATGACAATGGAAAGCTTAAGTCCATGCCGGAAGTTCTCTCCAACTTAAACAAGGCTTTTTCAGGTCTAACCGACCAGGAGAAGCTCGAAGCCGCATCAAATATCTTTGGAAAGCAGCAGATGTCCAAGTGGCTGACCCTGATCCAGACTTCTCCAAAGGACATAAGCTCACTTCGCGGAGCATTAGATGATGCCGGAGGATCGGCAGACAAGATGTCAAAGGCCCTGATGTCGGGCACCGGAGGAACCATCGAGCAGCTTAAATCCACCTTTGATGTGCTGACTGTCACCATCGGCCAGATGCTGGCTCCGGTCCTGACTCAGTTTTTCCAGAAGCTTATTTCCATCATGAACGTCATCATGAACATGAACCCGGCTACCCAGAAGCTGGTCCTCACCCTTATCGGAATCGCCGCGGCGGTCGGGCCTCTTCTTATAGTGATCGGAAAGATCGCAGTCGGCGTGGGAAGCATCATGACGCTTGCTCCTAAGATCGTATCTGCGATAAAGCTTGTTCGGACTGGCATGGCAGCCATGAACGCAGTGATGCTTGCAAACCCTGTGGGGCTTGTGATTGCGGCCGTCGCGGCTTTAGCGACGACCTTCATTTATCTCTGGAAGACGAACGCTAAATTCAGAAACGGGGTCATTGCGATCTGGAATTCTATCCGCGCGGCATCAGCTGCAGTCTGGGGAGGAATAAAAAAGCTTGCGGTAACAACCTGGGGCGCGATCAGAAGCGCAGTTTTATCTCCTGTACGAGCAATCCGATCAGGCGTAACTTCTGCCTGGACCGCAATAAGGTCAACCACCTCAAGAGTCTGGAACGGGATAAAGTCTGCGATGCTTACCCCGATCAATGCAGCGCGTGACAGGATCCGAGGAATCATAAATACCATCAAAGGCTTCTTTCCTCTTCGTATTGGAAATATCTTCAGCAACTTAAAGCTTCCTCACATCCATGTATCAGGCGGTAAGGCCCCGTTTGGAATTGGAGGAAAAGGATCCCTTCCTAAGTTCTCCGTAGACTGGTACGCAAAGGCCATGAAAAACGGCATGATCCTAAATTCTCCTACCATTTTTGGAGCAGCAGGGGACTCCCTTCTTGCAGGAGGAGAGGCCGGATCGGAAACTGTGGTTGGGACTGAGTCTCTTATGAGCATGATAAGGGCTGCTGTTTCAGGAGCCGGAAATGACATTGCAAATGCTGTTCTTACCTCAAACAGGATCCTGCAGAGCGGGAACCTTGGAGGGGACATTCACCTGGATGTTTACCTCTTTAAGAACGGCCCCAAGATGGGTGAAGAGATCGTCCACGCCTACGACACGTATAAAAGGAGGCTCGGCTGATGATTTACTCGACCATTCAGATAAACGGGAAAGAGATTCTAAGGCCTAATGACTTTTCTCCTCAGAGAGAGGATATCTACGCCGCCGAGATCACGACCTGCACCGGGGCTACCATTGCAGACAGGATCGGCTGGAAGTATTCGGATATGACCCTAAGCTGGGATACGCTTCCTCAGAGTCAGCTTGAGGTCCTTCTTTCCATGAGCGGGGAATCTACCATTACCTTTACGGATGCGGACGGGACCTCTCATACAGAAAAAATCGTAAGGACGTCAGCGGTAAGCACTGCAACCCGCTCAACTTCAGCGGACGGAAAGCCGGTCTGGTCTGATGTGAAAGTCGAGGTGAGATTTCTAGATGCCTACAATTGATTCTGAAAACAAGAAAGCAATTCGCACTCCCTTTGAAGTTCACTGCGGCATGTCCGGGCGGGATAGTAAAGTAGACCTGTCTTTTTCTTCTATCTCAGGAGCTCTTAAAGACACGAATCCTTCAGAAGCTCTTGACAATGAGCACTGGGATATGAGAAGCCTCACTGACCTTTCAGGCGGGGGCTTTCCCTTAGATGGAAGCGCAGAGCTCTATGATTCTGCGCTTTCTGGAAGCCTAGAGAACGGGAAGATGGGCCTGAGGTCATACATAGGGCAGAGCCTGTCTGTCACCGTAAAGGCAAAGACCGTCATTGCAGCCCTCACCGTTGCTGTGACATCTGATTCTCCTGGCACCATCACTGCAAATGGAGTGGACTACACGGCAGGTAGAATCACTGTGATTCCGGTAAATGGAAAAGAGGTGACTCTATCTGCTAAATCTAGTGATGAAAACAGCCGGATTGAGATTGCCTCGATTACGCCCGGGATCACCCTGGAGTTTTCTAACAAGAACCTGATTTCCTGCACGCTGGCCCTCCGGTCTGATCTATCGATTATAAGCCCTTCCTGGCAGGTGTCTGAAATTGAAATCCAGGCCTACTGGCCGGATGATATCTCAGAAGCGATCAGTAATGTAGGAGACGATGTCCCGGTCTGGTACTATGCCGGATACGAGGGGGACTACTCAAAGACAAGGTCCTTTTACCTCTCTGAGAAGGCGTCGATGGAAAACAACGTCATCACCATAAAGGGTGAGGACATGAGCAGTAAACTTGAGGACAAGAACAACATCTCCCAGGTCTTAAACTCAACAGGAGGAAACGGAAGAAAGACTTTATACAACCGCTTCATCAAGTTCATCACGGA
>JBJELA010000369.1:0-5805 GCA_051878915.1 Candidatus Weimeria sp. | reverse complement strand
AGTCCTTTTACCTCTGCATCCGCAACGCCCTTTATGATAGGGTAGGTCTCTCTTATGGATGTGCCGGCCGTAGTGACATCCTCGATGATTATAACCTTGTCGCCGTCATTTATAGGTGAACCGAGAAGGATTCCCTTCTCTCCATGGTCCTTTGCTTCCTTCCTGTTAGCACAGTAACCGCAGTCTATCCCATGGTTCTCACTAAGTGCTATGGATGCTGCTACTGAAAGAGGGATACCCTTGTACGCAGGTCCGAACAGGATGTCAAAATCACTGCCAAAGCTGTCTACTATGGCTCTGGCGTAGTATTCTCCAAGCTTTTTGAGCTGTGAGCCTGTTCTGTAAAAACCCGTGTTTACGAAAAACGGTGTCTTCCTGCCGCTCTTTGTCACAAAGTCTCCGAATTTAAGGACCTTACAGTCGATCATAAAATGAATGAATTCTTCCTTATACTGTTCCACGTCTTCTCCTTAATGTACTGCGCCAACTATGTCTTTTATTTTTTCAATGCCATGATCGTCCATGTACTTCTCAATGCCTGCTATAATTTCCATGGTGCTGTCCGGATCATAGAAGTTTGCCGCGCCGACTGCTATGGCACTGGCGCCTGCAAGCATCATCTCTACCGCATCCTGCCAGGTAGAGATGCCTCCCATTCCGATTACAGGGATCTTTACAGCATTAGAGGCCTCATATACCATTCTTACAGCGACCGGATGGATGGCAGGACCGCTTAAGCCTCCTGTCCTGTTCGCAAGGACAAAGGTCTGCCTGTCGATATTTATCTTCATGCCGGTGATGGTGTTTATAAGAGAAATACCATCTGCTCCACCAGCCTCAGCTGCCTTCGCAATCTCCTTTATATCAGTGACATTCGGCGTAAGCTTCATCACAACCGGCTTGTCTGTATTTTTCCTGATAAGGCCTGTGATTCTCTCGACCTCAGCCGGATCTGTTCCAAAAGCAAGCGCTCCGGCCTTTACATTCGGGCAGCTGATATTTATCTCAAGAAACGCTATGGCCTCATCAGTAAGCTTCCTTACGACTTCTACATACTCGTCCTCTGTGTGTCCGCAGACATTTACGCCGATCGTAGCTCCTGACTTTTTAAGAAAAGGCAGGTCACGCTTTAAAAAGACATCAACTCCCGGATTCTCAAGCCCAATGGCGTTTAACATTCCTGAAGGCGTTTCCGCAACACGCGGCGAAGAATTTCCTTCCCATGGAACATTTGAAACTCCCTTTGTGACTACGGCTCCAAGCTTTGAGATATCGATAAAATCGGAATACTCTTCTCCACTTCCAAAGGTTCCGCTGGCTGTCATCACGGGATTTTTAAGCTGGACGAACCCAAGGTCTGTCGTCAAATCAGGTTTACTCATCAGATGATAACCTCCTTTGCGTTAAATACAGGACCATCCTTGCAGACACGGGCTTTCTTCACATTCAGGTGTCCATTTACATCTACTGTATCTACTGTGCATCCAAGGCAGACTCCTACTCCACAGGCCATCCTCTCTTCCATTGAGATATAACACTCAATACCTCTTGCCTGAGCGAACTGCTTTACAGCGCGAAGCATTGGCAGCGGCCCGCAGGCAAAAATAACGTTGGCCTTCAGGTAATTCTCCATTATGGCAGTAACTACGGTTCCCTTTGTTCCATAGCTTCCGTTCTCCGTAGCCACGTAAACCTTTGAACCTGTCCTCTCGAACTCTTCCTTTAGAAAAGGATAGTCGTTATATCCCAGTACAATCTTACAGCTGTGCGGAAATTCCTTTGCGAGCTCAAGCATAGGAGGTATTCCGATACCGCCGCCTATGATCATCGCGTCCTTCTGTGGGATATCAATAGGAAAGCCATTTCCAAGAGGCCCGATAAAATCAATGGTATCTCCTGAGGAAAGCCCTGAGAACTCCTTTGTGCCCTCTCCCGATACCCTGTAGACAATTCTCAGTGAACCGCGGAGCCTGTCTATCTCACAGATAGAGATAGGACGAGGCAGCAGCCTGCTCTTATCGTGGCAGAACAGATTCAAGAACTGTCCCGCCTTTGCTGTCTGGGAGGAAGGAGTATTTATCCACATTGAAAAAATATTCTCTGCTACTTCCTCCTGCCTTATGATATACGCTGTTTCCCTTTTTTTCTTTTCATCCATGAACCTTCTCCTAAACCATTGGGCCTCAGCCTATAGATTTCTTCAGATCATACTTCATATCAAGAACTGCTGCTCTTGCAGCGTCTGCAAAATGCTTTTCTCCATACTTCTCATAGCCAGCCTTTGTGTATGCGGCTATGATTCCGCGTGAGGAGTTTACTATGGCTCCGTCTCCGTTCTTGTCGAAAAAGCCCTTCAGGTCTTCTCCCTTTCCGCCCTGTGCTCCATAACCCGGAACAAGGATAAAGGTATGAGGAAGCCTCTTTCTAAGCTCCGCTCCCATCTCCGGATAGGTGGCTCCGATGACTGCTCCGACATCTGAATACTGGCCGTGGCGTAAGTCACTGCCCCACTCCTCGACCTTATCTCCAACCATCTCATAGAGGGTATTCTTTCCGATCTTCTGGTCCTGGAATTCTCCGCTCGATGGATTCGAAGTCTTTACAAGCACGAAGATTCCCTTATCCTCACTCTTGCAGACATCTACAAACGGCTTTACGCCATCTGTTCCGAGATATGGATTTACTGTCGCAAAATCCGCATCGAATACAGGAAGCTTTTTCTTTCCGACCTCAATCTTTCCCAGGTGAGATATGGCATAGGACTGGGAGGTAGAGCCGATATCACCACGCTTTACATCAGCTATGACAAAAAGGCCTTTACTCTTACAGTAATCAACAGTCTCCTTATACGCGATAAGTCCCGGAATCCCGAACTGCTCATACATGGCTATCTGTGGTTTGACTGCCGGTATCAGATCATAGACAGCGTCTACTATTGCCCTGTTGAACGCAAGGATGGCTCCTGCCGCCGCTTCAAGTGTCTCTCCATTCTCCTCGATGGCTGAATCCTTTATAAATGACGGCACAAAATTAAGATTCGGATCAAGTCCTACTACTATCGGTGCTTCCTTTTTGTGGATCTCAGAGATCAGCTTCTCAATCATCGTATGTCCTTTCTACTGCTTTGTAATAACGCCCTGATGTAACACTGCCTTTACACGTCCTGTCAGCTCTCTTCCGGCAAACGGTGTGTTTCTTCCCATACTCTTAAACTCCTCAGGCCTTACTGTCCATTTCTCCTTCGGATCAAAGACTACGATATCAGCCACATTACCGACGCTTATATCTCCTCTGTCTATTCCAAGGATTCTGGACGGATTGAAGCTCATTTTTTCAGCCATCTGGATCGGAGTCAGATAACCTCCGTTTACAAGGACTGAATTCGTAAGCGCGGCTGCTGTCTCAAGGCCGACTATTCCAAATGGAGCCTTCTTAAAGCCCCCTGCCTTCTCTTCTGCTGTATGCGGAGCATGATCAGTGCTTATGCAGTCAAATACTCCCTTTGCAAGGCCGTCTCTTAAGGCAGCCACATCTTCTCTGGTGCGGAGCGGCGGATTCATCTTATAGTTGGCATCGTCCTTATCAGGTATATCCTCGCAGCACAGTGTGAAGTGATGCGGGCACACCTCACCGCTGACACGGATTCCCTCCTGCTTTGCCCTGTACAGGTACCGCTCTGCGCCTGCCGTGGAGCAGTGGCAGAGATGAAGCCAGACTCCGGTCTCCTTCGCAAGCATTATGTCTCTTACAGCTATTATATCCTCTACCGCATTGGAGATGCCTGGAACTCCGAGCCTGTCCGACTCAGACATGTTCACAACGCCGCCCTCTACAAGCGGCTTATCCTCGCAATGGTCAAGGATTATTCCACCAGCCTCTTTAATAATCTTCATGGCCCTTCTCATAAGAGCAGAGTTCATGACGCTTTTTCCATCCTCTGAGAACACTCTGCAGCCTGCTGCCAGAAGACCTTTGATGTCCGAAAGCTCTTCACCCGCAAGACCCTTTGTAATAGATCCCGCCTGCAGCACTGTGACCTTTCCGTGCTTTTCGGCCTTTTCACAGACATATCTGTAGGTATCGACGTTATCGACAACGGGTGAGGTGTTTGCCATGGCGACTATCGTCGTAAAACCGCCATTTGCCGCGGCTTCAATCCCTGTATCGATCGTTTCCTTCTGTGTCTGTCCCGGATCTCTCAGATGCACATGCATGTCTATGAATCCCGGCATTACATAACAGCCGGACGCATCAATAATCTGATCCGCATCCGTATCAACTATAATCGGCGCAATGCGTGATACCCTGCCATCCTCGACGAGGAGGTCGGCAACAGTATCCATATTGTCAGCCGGGTTTAGAATTCGTCCGTCCTTAATAACAATTTTCATCAGTCTGTCTCCGAAGAACTATCTGTAGAGGTACTGTCTGTACTTCCGGTATCTGTACTGCCATCGCTGGATGTCTTTTCATAGAGCTTATCTATACCATCACTGCTCATCAGCGCGGTAGTAAGGAACTCGCTCTCCTTTTTCATATCCTCATCATCAGGAAACTGCTCGAGATAGCTGTTTGCGTATTCAAGCGCATTTGAAAAATCACCGTCTTCCTCGCAGCTTTTTACTTTAAGCCTCATGACGTCCTTTGAAGCCTTGGCATCCTTTGGCATTTTATTGTAAAAAGTATCAGCCGCGTCACGCATTCCCGCATTGACGAGGGCCAGATAAGCGTTCTCGTAAAGCTCAGAATCCTTAGAAACAGATGACGCTTTCGTCAGGTAGGACAGAGCCTTATCCTCGTCACCTGTATTGCAGCAGATAAGTCCGCTCAGATAGAGAGCCTTTTCATCATCTGAGTCAAACTCGAGAAGGCCCTTAAGAGTCTTAAGAGCGTCATCGTTTTTGCCGAGCTTGTACTGCGCAGTCGCCTTGTACAAAGCGATATCCTTCTCATCGGCCCCAACCGTCGTAGACTGTGACAGGGCATTCGAAAAATCCTTTAATGCCTTGTCATAATCTTTATTCTGCATAGCTTCAATGCCATCTCTCTTGTAGTCTTCCTGCTTACGTTTTTTTCCGCAGCCGGTCATGGGAAATGACAGCGAGATTATCAGGGCAAATGATAAAATAGTAAAAAGTGTATTTTTTATTTTCATAACCATCTGATTATACCAAATTTCAGCCACTGTGAACAGTGAACGTGTGATTTTTTTGTTACTATTCACGGCATACTTCTGTGGACAGGCACCGTGAACAGCAGCAGTTTTCAGTCTTTCGATTCGCCGCTTTCAGGCTGCGGAATCCTGATGCTTACTTTTTCAATCCTTCTGTGCTTCACGTCAATTACTGTAAAAATAACCCCTTCTTTAGATACATATCTCTCGCCCTTTCTCGGCAGATGATCAAAGAGTCCGAGCAGATATCCGCCTATCGTATCGTAATCCTCAGATTCGAGTTTTAAGCCTGTAGCTTCAGAAAGGTCATCGAGGTTCATCGAACCGATAACTGTGTATTGACCCGGAGCCGTTTCAGTAAGCTCAGTTTCCTCTCTCTCGTCATACTCATCCTGAATATCACCCACAATAGACTCAAGCAAGTCTTCAAGCGTGATAATACCCTCAGTGCCGCCGTACTCGTCAACCACGATTGCAAGCTGGGTTTTGTTGGCGGTCATCTCGGTGAATACCTTACTGCAATTTATCGACTTTGGCACGAACATCGGTTTTCTTGTAATATCCGAAAGAGCCAAGCCCTCAGGCACGCCGCCGCACACAAAGCGGAGCAAATCCTTGCCGTAGAGTATGCC
>JBJELA010000368.1:5880-28129 GCA_051878915.1 Candidatus Weimeria sp. | reverse complement strand
CCTTTCTTGAGCTGGATGATGGCGCCCGGGATCTCACCAAGACGCTTGTCAGGAAGCCCGATAACAGCGACGTCGTGAACCTTCGGATTGGTACGGAGGAAATCCTCGATCTCTACCGGGTAGATGTTCTCGCCGCCCATTACGATGACGTCCTTCTTTCTGTCTACCAGGAAAATAAATCCGTCCTCGTCCATTACCGCGACATCACCAGTCTTAAGCCAGCCATCTCCAGGCAGAACCTCCGCTGTAGCCTCAGGATTCTTGTAGTAGCACTCCATCACTCCAGGGCCTTTGACACAGAGCTCTCCTTCTTCACCCTTCGGCAGCTGCTCGTAATTGTCGTTTACGATTTTTGCCTGCCAGTTGTAGCCAGGGATTCCAATGGCTCCGACCTTCTCGTCGTTGCCAATCCCTAAGTGAACGCAGCCAGGTCCAAGTGACTCTGAGAGTCCATAGTTCGTATCGTACTGCTGTCCAGGGAAGTAGTCGTGCCAGTGCTTTATCAGTGTCGGCGGCACAGGCTGGGCTCCGATATGCATAAGCCTCCACTGGCTTACCTGATAGTCGTCAAGCCTTATCTCTCCGCTGTCTAAGGCGTCGAGGATATCCTGGGCCCACGGTACGAGGAGCCAGACTATGGTGCACTTCTCATCAGATACAGCCTTGAGGATCACGTCAGGTGAGGTTCCCTTTAAAAGTACAGCCTTTCCGCCCACAGCAAGGCTTCCGAACCAGTGCATCTTGGCGCCGGTATGGTAGAGCGGCGGAATGCAGAGGAAAACGTCGTCGTGCGTTGTCATATGGTGTTTCTGCTCCATATGCGCCGACTGCGTCAGGGATCTGTGCTTGTGGAGGATTGCCTTCGGGAATCCTGTTGTGCCCGAGGAAAAATAAATGGCTGCCAGGTCATCATCTGTTATCGGAATAAGCGGCGCCTTGCTCGAGTAATCTGCTACAAGCTCTCTGTAGCTGTCCGCGAACGTCGGACAGTTCTCACCGACATAGATAAGGAGCCTGCCCTTTGAAAGCTTCTCCTCTACTGCTTCGATTCGTCCGATAAACTGTGGCCCGAAAAAAATAACGTCTACATCCGCGAGATCTGAACAGTAGAGTATCTCTTCAGATGAATACCTGAAGTTAAAGGGTACCGCTATGGCTCCGGTCTTTAAGATGCCGAAGTAGATTGGCAGCCATTCTAGGCAGTTCATCATAAGAATGGCTACCTTCTCTCCTTTTTCGACGCCCTTGTCGAGAAGCATATTCGCGACTCTGTTAGCCTTCTCGTCAAATACGCTCCATGTGATCTCGTGCCTGTACGGCCTGTCCTCTATCTGCTGTACGAGATCATAGTCCTTCCAGGTTATTTTTCTGGTCTCCTTCATCCCCGGATTGAGCTCTACTAAAGCTATCTCGTTTCCATACAGCTTTGCGTTTCGTTCCAGTAAGTCTGTGACTGGCATTTTTATTCTCCTCCAACACGCCTTTGTGTTATTTTTACAGCCCCGTTGCTATATATCTCATCGAAGCCTTTTACTCTTCTGCTATGTAATTGTCCTTTACAGCCTTTGCGACTACCTCTGCGACCTCAGGCATAAAAGCGTCCGCGATGATGTTATCGCAGGAAAGCTTATCGTCCGGAATAAGTGACGCTACTGCCTTTGCTGCTGTAAGCTTCATATCCTCGGTGATAGCCTTTGCGCCGCACTCAAGTGCTCCCTTGAAGATTCCAGGGAATACGAGGACGTTGTTGATCTGGTTCGGGAAGTCACTTCTTCCTGTAGCTACAACTGCGGCTCCGCCTGCCTTGGCCTCAGGAGGCATGATCTCAGGTGTAGGGTTGGCAAGAGCGAATATGATCGCGTCCTTATTCATTGTGGATACCATCTCGCTCGTAACTATTCCAGGAGCTGATACTCCGATGAATACGTCGGCCCCCTTCAGGGCGTCTGCAAGAGTTCCGGTCTTTCCCGAGAGGTTAGTCTCCTCGACCATCTTCTTCTGCATCCAGTTCAGGTCCTCCTTCGTATTCTTCGAGAGGATTCCTGTCTTGTCGCACATCGTGATGTCCTTGAAACCATATCTCAGAAGAAGCTTGGTGATGGCTACTCCGGCTGAACCGGCGCCATTTACTACGATCCTTGTATCCTCTACAGTCCTGTGTGTGACCTTTAAGGCATTGATGATTCCTGAAAGCACAATGATAGCCGTTCCGTGCTGGTCGTCGTGGAAGACAGGGATGTCGAGCTCAGCCTTAAGCCTCTCCTCGATCTCAAAACATCTCGGCGCTGAGATATCCTCGAGGTTGATCCCGCCAAAGCCAGGGGCAATGGCCTTTACAGCCTTTATGATCTCCTCAGTATCCTGAGTGTCAAGAACGATAGGGAAAGCGTTTACTCCGCCGAATTCCTTGAAAAGTACACACTTTCCTTCCATTACAGGGAGTGCCGCGTATGGTCCGATATTTCCGAGACCAAGGACAGCTGAACCATCAGAAACTACAGCGATAGTATTACCCTTAATAGTGTAGTTGTATGCCTCATGAGGATCCTTTGCAATAAGCCTGCACGGCGCTGCTACACCCGGTGTGTAGGTAACGCTCAGATCGTGTCTGTCCTTAACCTTTGCCTTTGCCTCTGTGCTGATCTTACCATTGAGCTTTCTGTGAAGCTCCATCGCCTCTTCGTCGACAGTCATTTTCTGGCCTCCTTGTTTACATAATTGATAAGCCCGCCCGCGTCAATAAGTGACTGCATGAATGGCGGGAACGCCTGTCCCTTGAACTTCTCTCCTGTAGTCTCATCTGTGATGACTCCGCTGTCGAAATCAACTGATACTATATGGCCTGCTTTTATTTTAAGAGAAGCTTCCTTACACTCGATGATCGGAAGGCCGATATTGATTGAGTTCCTGTAAAAAATACGGGCGAAGGTCTCCGCGATGACACAGCTGACTCCCGCTGCCTTTATAGCGAGCGGAGCGTGCTCTCTCGATGAGCCGCAGCCGAAGTTTTTCTCAGCTACGATGATATCGCCTGGCTTTACATTCTTTACGAAGTCCTTGTCGATGTCCTCCATGCAGTGAGCGGCAAGCTCCTTTGGATCAGTGGAGTTTAAGTATCTCGCCGGGATGATAACATCTGTATCTACATTGTCACCGAATTTATGTACATATCCTTTTGCTGATTCCATGGTTCCTCCTTATACTAAAGCCGGATCGGTTATTCTGCCAGTGATTGCGCTCGCTGCTGCGACTGCAGGGGACGCGAGATAGATTTCTGAATCTGTGGCACCCATTCTGCCGACAAAGTTCCTGTTTGTTGTCGATACGCACTTCTCACCAGACGCGAGGATTCCCATGTATCCGCCGAGACAAGGTCCGCAGGTAGGTGTGGAAACTACCGCGCCTGCTTCGATAAAGGTCTTTAAGTAGCCTGCGTCCATTGCGTCGAGGTAAACCTGCTGGGTTGCCGGGATCACGATGACACGGAGTCCCTTCTTTACCTTTTTACCCTTGAGTATGTCAGCGGCGATAGCGAGGTCTGAGAGACGGCCATTTGTACATGAACCGATGACTACCTGATCTATCTCGACATCTCCTGCCTCATCTACTGTCTTTGTATTCTCTGGAAGATGCGGGAATGAAACTGTCGGGCGGAGCTTTGAGAGGTCGATTGTGTACTCTGCTGTGTACTCAGCGTCCGGATCTGCCTCATAGACTACCGGCTTCTTATCTGAGTGCTCGCTGATGTATTCAATAGTCTTGTCATCCACCGGGAAGATTCCGTTCTTTCCGCCGGCCTCTATTGCCATATTCGCGATAGTGAACCTGTCGTCCATTGAGAGATACTGGATTCCGTCACCAACAAACTCCATTGACTGGTAAAGGGCTCCGTCTACTCCGATCATTCCGATGATGTGGAGGATGATATCCTTTCCGCTGATAAATGGTGCCGGCTTTCCTGTAAGTACGAACTTTATAGCAGATGGAACCTTAAACCAGGCCTTTCCTGTAGCCATTCCAGCTGCCATATCGGTAGAACCTACTCCTGTAGAAAACGCTCCAAGAGCGCCATAGGTACAGGTATGTGAGTCTGCGCCGATCACGGCGTCTCCTGCGACTACAAGTCCTTTCTCTGGAAGGAGAGCGTGCTCAATTCCCATCTCTCCTACATCAAAGAAATTCGTGATGCATTTCTCGCAGGCGAACTCCCTTACTTCCTTTACGTTCTCCGCGCTCTTGATATCCTTGTTCGGGACGAAGTGGTCCATTACAAGAGCGATCTTATCCTTGTTGAAGACGCTCTGGTCCTTCAGGTTCTCCATGGCATGGATAGCAACAGGGGAAGTAATATCATTTCCGAGCACCAGATCCAGATCCGCTTCGATCAGCTGTCCGGCCTCTACATGGTCGAGTCCGGCGTGCTTCGCAAGGATCTTCTGAGTCATTGTCATTCCCATAGTAATACTTTTCCTTTCTCGCTGTTTCTTTTCGTTTCATTGTAAACTTTTGCCCCCCGTTTGTAAAGTAATCTGCGCCGCAATACAAAAAACGCCCCTCGGGAACGTGCCCGAAGGGTTTTATAAAAACACAATGAGTTTTTATTAGTTGTTGATGCGCTTGTCGTCTTCGTTGTCCCAGCTGTACATCTTTCTGATCTCCTCGCCAACCTTCTCTGAAGGATGCTCAGCAGCCTTACGACGCATAGAATTGAAGTGGATCTTACGTCCTGAAGACATATCTGTCATAAACTCAGAAGCGAACTTACCACTCTGGATATCAGCAAGGATGCCCTTCATAGCTTCCTTAACTTCAGGTCCGATAACCTTAGGTCCGGCAGTATAATCGCCGTACTCAGCTGTATTTGAGATTGAATATCTCATTCCCTTGAATCCTGACTGATAGATCAGATCTACGATGAGCTTCATCTCATGGATGCACTCGAAGTAAGCATTTCTAGGATCATAACCAGCCTCGCAGAGAACATCGAAACCAGTCTGCATAAGCTTTACGATACCACCACAAAGGACTGCCTGCTCACCGAAGAGGTCTGTCTCTGTCTCAATTCTGAACGTAGTAGTAAGAAGTCCTGCACGAGCTCCGCCTAATGCAAGTCCGTAAGCCTTAGCGATGTCCCATGCCTTGCCTGTAGCATCCTGCTCAACAGCGATAAGACAAGGAGTTCCTTTTCCAGCCTGATACTCGCTGCGAACAGTATGACCAGGTGCCTTAGGAGCGATCATTGCTACGTCGCAGTCATCTCTAACCTTGATGCAGCCATAGTTGATATTGAAGCCATGTGCAAACATAACCATATCTCCGGCCTTAAGGTTTGGAGCGATCTCTGCCTTATACATATCAGCCTGCAGTTCATCAGGAATAAGAATCATGATGACATCTGACTGCTTTGTAGCCTCAGCAACTGGTAAAACCTTAAGCCCCTGAGCCTCTGCCTTTGCCTTTGACTTTGATCCTTCATACAAACCAACAACTACGTCGATTCCTGAATCCTTAAGGTTTAACGCATGAGCGTGACCCTGGCTGCCATAGCCGATTACAGCGACTTTCTTATCCTGTAAATAAGAGAGATCGCAGTCTGACTGATAATAAATCTTCATATCTGACATAATATGTCCTCCTTGTCAGTTACTTACGGAAAAATCCGTATTTTTATATCTGAAAGCGGAACCATATCCGTTTTCTGCAAAATTAAAGCGAGTGCCTCTTCCCGTCCTCGTCTATCATGACTACGTCCTTTGTTCCTCTCGTAAGACCTGTAAGACCTGTCCTCGCGAGCTCCAGGATATCGTAATCATCAAGCATGTCGAGGAAGCTGTTGAGCTTATCCGCTCTTCCTGTGACCTCGAGGACCATCGAGTCCTTCGTCACATCGACGCACTTGGCATGAAAGATACTGCAGATGGAAAGAACTGACTGCCTGTCCGTATCTCTTGCGCTGATTTTTACCAGCATAAGCTCACGCGTAACCGAGTCCGCCGGATCTAATGTCTTCACATCGACGACATCGCAGAGCTTTGCGACCTGCTTTTCGATCTGCTCAAGAATCATCTCATCTCCGTGTGTCACAATCGTGATCCTCGTAAATCTCGGATCAGCGGTAACTCCTGATGAGAATGAATCGATGTTGTATCCTCGTCTCGAGAAAAGTCCGGATACATGACTTAAAAGTCCCGGTGTATTCTCAACGAGAATCGATAAAACCTTCTGCATACTGTTTCCTTTCTGCAACTGTCCCCTATTCTATCACTATAAATTCTGATGTCAAGAGTTTTTTTCACTATATACGTGAATAAATTTCAATACACATGATATAGCCTGTACTTTCTATATATACGGGATTATCCGCGCGCTTCTTAAATGCCTGGTGCAGCGGGATCCTCCCGGCCTTCATCATGGCTTCCTTCATCGTCCAGATCCGGAGGAATTCCCTTTCCTTATCCGCGGCGTCTGCTACCGCTTCTGCCTCGTCCTCCTGAAAAAATCTACGCGATATGCCAAGTATATCTCTCTTTTGTGTTCTTTCTCTGTCCTCTATGTCAATTCCGATGCTTTTTTCCGGCTCGTCGGTTATCGCCACACAGGTAAACCGCCCGCTGTGACTTACAGAAAAATCAGCCTTGCCTGAAGCGATGAAAGGTCTTCCGGATTCATCCTCTCTGTACTCGCTTAAATCTATTCCATAACGCGTGAGCGCCTTATAGATAAGAGCAGACGCCGAGCGGTAGTCCCAGCTGTCGCGTCTGCTCCTGTAAGGCCTCATAAGCGGCTCAAGCCTTGATACCTCATCCTCCGCGGCCTTATTTTTTTCTAAGAAAAATAGATCCGTCATGCCATCTCCCCTGTATCACAGGCACAGTAATGGCCAGATTTTTTCACAAAAAGAGGTGACATCATTCCTGCTCCATCGCGTTTATCAGCGCCGGAATGACCTGCTTCTTTCTGGATACTACACCCGGGAGCAGCTGGAAGCGTCCGGTCGCGTCCTCTACGACAGGCTTGTCAGGAAACGCCATATGCGCTATCTGTTCGCTGTTTCCTCCGAAGCAGATGAGGCGTGTCGACTGATCGAGGATATTCGTAAGCATCACATAGACCTGGTTTAAGTTCCTGTCGGCAAGCACCTTTTCGAGGTAATCGCCGAGGCTTGACCTGATGCTGTTTAACTGCTTGTCAGAAACAGCCGAGATCTGCGATACACCAAAGTCAGTATCACCCTGGCTGAAGGTCTTGAAGTCCGAATAGAAAATCTCACTAATAGATTTCTTTGAAAAATTAGACCCGGCCTCAAACATCGCCATCGCGTGCTGCTCTATATCTACACCGGCTATTTTTGCAAGCTCCTGAGCCGCTGCCTTATCGACTCCTGTGCAGGTAGGCGAGCGGAACATCAGCGTATCCGAAAGGATTGCTGAAAGCATAAGGCCGGCCATCTGAGGATTGATTTTTACTTTTCGCTCCTGATACATCAGATAGATGATAGTCGAACAGCAGCCGAGCGGCATGTTCCTGAAATAGATAGGAGATACAGTCTCTAAGGAGCCGATCTTGTGATGGTCTATTACCTCAAGGATCTCGGCCTCGTCAATGCCGTCAACCGCCTGGTTCTTCTCGTTATGGTCCACGAGGATAACGCGCTTTTTCTCAGGATTTAAGAGGTTACGTCTCGAGAACATACCGACATATCTCTGGTGCTCGTCGAGGATCGGGAAGTCTCTGTGACGGACCTTTCCAATCGTACGTGTCACATCGTCTAAGTAATCGTTCTCATCGAAGGTGATCAGGTCGTCCTTCGTCATGAAGTATCTGATAGGGATGCTCTGGTTTATAAGACGGGCTGCTGTAAAAGTATCGTACTCCGTCGCGATAAGCACGCAGTCTATTGCCGCAGCTGTTTTGGCGACATCAGGATCTATCTCCTTTACGCCGGTTACTATCATACAGCCCGGTATCTCTTCGAGGACAGCCTTCTGACGGCTTACGACATTTCCAAGGATAACCAGGTCATCACCATCCACCTCAGCGCGGATAGTCTTTGTATCTCCGGAAACTACGACGACCTTGCCGTGATTAAAGTAAGCGTGCTCATTTCCGCAGATCAGCTTTCCGTTCAGTGTCTCGATGATATTCTTATACTGAGTTCTGGCTCTGCCGAGCTCCCTGTTGTCGTACACGTCCATATAGGAATAGGCGATATCGCCGTTTACGATGATTCCATCGAGTCTTCCATCAGGTTTTACGACAGGCAGAGTGACTACGTCGAGCTGTCTCATCAAAGCCCAGGCCTTCTTCAGCGAAAGGTGTGAATCCACGCCCTCTGTGTGGCGGTAGTCCATATCCTTTATCTGAGTCCCGACATTCCTTACTGTCTCAGGCTCCGTCACATGAAAGGTGTCGAGGACATACCTGGTCTCCTCGTTTATCGGGCCTGCCTTCTTCGGGATAAAGTCTCCCTCTTCAGTCTGGTTTTTAAGGTTTGCGTATGCGATTGCCGCGCAGATGGAGTCTGTATCAGGGTTTTTGTGACCAATGATCCAGACCGGGCGGCGCTTTTGTAATTTTTCCATAAGTAAAAAAATAAAGGGGCCCTCGCCCCTTTTTATCAAAAAATGCCTAACGAGTGCAGAAGAATGACGATCCCTACTCCGAAGTCAGCGATCAGGACAATGATGGTAAAAATAAACCTGGACTTCAGTGCCTGATACTTCTCTTCAAACGAGATATCGATCTCCTCGGAATGATCCATCTCTTTCATCGTATCCTGGATGTTCCTGAAGACCTTGACGTTCTCGGAATGGATCTTCTCTGAAAGCTCCTGCTTTACTTCTTCAAGGCTGATAGACTCGCTCGACTCTGCAAGAGTCTGCTTTATTTCTGAAACCGAAGTATTTACGGTATTAAGGATGGTCTCGATCTTCTCAGAGCCTGCCTGGTTCTCCTCTGAAATCTTTTCGGAGATATTCTGGTTCAGATCTGAGATATCAGCCTTTACAGAGGTGAGCATCCTGTCTACCTGTGTCTCAACAGTCGTAACAAGATTGTCTGCTTCCTTCTGCTTCGCGTCAAGCTCTGACTGGAGAGACGCTATCTGCTCCTCCTTCGCGGCTATGTCTGCCTCGCGCTCTTTTACGAGTGCTTCTAAGGCTACGACCTTCTTCTGCTTCGCGCCGATAAGTCCGGAGAGCTTCACAGCCTTGTCTCTGAAAGCATCGATCTGAACCAGAAGCGCGTCAGAACCATAATCCTCGCTTTGAGCTGTCTCTGCAGGTGCAGCGTCTGTTAAGCCGGCTTCCTGAGTTGTATTTTCTGTATTTTCGTCCATATGAAAAGTATCCCTCATATATATTTTATATCAGCTATAACAGTTTATCACACTTTATTGTAACAGGTCAAGAAGTTCCTCCTTAGAAAGGTTAAAGAAACTCGTTCCTTCGCCGTTTAAGATCTCGTCGGCCAGGTTCTGCTTTTCCTCCTGCATTTTAAGGATTTTCTCCTCTATCGTGCCCTTTACGATAAGCTTGAATACCGAGACCTTTGACTTCTGCCCTATCCTGTGCGCCCTGTCTGTGGCCTGGTTCTCGGCGGCGGCATTCCACCATGGATCAAAGTGAATGACCACATCGGCTCCGATAAGGTTGAGACCTGTGCCTCCCGCCTTAAGAGAGATCAGGAATACGGGAACCTCATTTTTGTTGAAGTCATTTACGAGCTCAAGCCTTTTCTTCTTTGGTGTCGCGCCTGTTATCATGTAGTAAGGTATTCCGTTTTCCGTAAGCTTTTCCTCTATCAGCTCAAGCATTGAGGTAAACTGCGAGAACACGAGCATTTTGTGTCCGCCATCCATAGCCTCTTCTATAAGCTCAAGAAGCATGTCAAGCTTTGCGGAGCCGCCGTCGTATCCCTCGATGATAAGTGAAGGATCGCAGCAGATCTGTCTGAGCCTCGTGATGTCAGCGAGGATCTTCATCCTGTTTTTGTTGAAGTCATCCTGGCTCGTCTGCTCTATCAGATTTTTCATGCGGATAAGCTGGCTGTCGTATATTTTTTTCTGAGCCGGCTCAAATACCGTATAGCGGACTTCCTCGATCTTATCAGGGAGATCCTTAAGCACGCTCTCCTTCTTTCTTCTGAGAATGAATGGAGACGTCATAGTGGACAGCCTCTTTGTAAGCTCCTCATCTCCGCCGTTTACGATCGGTGACTCATAGTCGCTCTTGAAGGTCTCATAGTCATAGAGAAATCCAGGCATCAGAAAATCAAAGATGCTCCACAGCTCTGAAAGCCTGTTTTCTATAGGCGTTCCTGTAAGCGCAAATCTGTGTGACGACTTTATTATCTTTACCGCCTTGCTGATTCCCGACTTCGGATTCTTGATATACTGCGCCTCATCGAGGATCATATATCCGAAATGCTTTTTCTCGTAGATATCTATGTCACGTCTTAAGAGGTCATACGAGGTTATAAGCACATCGGCGGAGGACTTCGTGATTATCTCTTTTCTGTCCTTCTTCGGGCCATCGATTGCCTCTACCGTGAGGTCCGGCGCGAAATGGCTGAACTCGCTCTGCCAGTTGTAGACAAGCGATGCCGGGCAGACGATAAGGCTCTGCTCGAGATCGTTCTGCTCCTTCTCGTAGAGAAGCGCCGAGATCATCTGGAGCGTTTTGCCGAGTCCCATCTCATCCGCAAGGATTCCGCCAAAGCTGTAGCCCGCGAGAGTCAGGATCCACCTGAATCCCTCCTTCTGGTAGTTTCTCAGAACATTCTTAAGTGAAACAGGCACATCGTAATCGGCATCCTTTACTGCCTTGAAGTTCTTTACGAGTGACTTGAAATTCTTATCCCTGTCTGTCGCTATCTCGTCGTGGTCCTCGAGCATTTTGTTCAGGTACAGAGCTCTGTAGGCCGGCACGTTCATTTTTCCATCGGTGAATTCCTGTACAGACAGGTGCAGATCCTCCATCATCTCCTCTAAGGCAGCGACCGAATCGTTATCCTCGAATGAGAGAAAATCGCCGTTTTTAAGCCTGTGGTACTTTCTCCTGCTGCGATAGCTCGTAAGAACATCGGAGAGCTCTTCCATCGGGATGTCGCTCGAGAGGACATTGAGTGAGAGAAGGTCACTTTTTACAGAGACACCGACTGAAAGGTTCCAGCCCCTGCGGACTGTAAGACGGTTAAACTGGTCTGAAGTATTTACCTCGCCGAGCTTCATCAGCGAATTGACGCCTTCGGTTATGATATTATAGACCGCATCCGGATCCTTATCACAGGAAAATCTTTTGCTCCTCGGATCAAAATCCGGGAAGAAGCCGTTCACTGCATCAATGATCTGGTTCTCCAGGTTTATATCCCTGTAAAAATTACCGGCGTCTGTTTTTTCATTCTGATCAGAGAGACTATAGGAATAATCCCCGTAGACCGCCTTCACATCGCAGAATACGTCTTCATCATCCGCATCCAGGAAAAATGAAAAAGCGGCCTCAGGCGGAAGATATTCCTCTATTATCTGCTCGTCCTTAGTGTCCAGACGCACGTACTTTTCTATCTGTGGAAGAACGTGATAGTAGAACTGTGACAGCTTTGTCCGCCCTATCATCATCTCAAAGGTCTCATCCTCCGTCACATCTATAAACGGCTTCAGGGCCTTATAATTTTCATCTGGGATCCTCGCAAAAATCCCTCCGCTGAAATAATAGGCGCTGCTGATCCCCTCAATGACAGTCGGTACAAATCCGGAAAGCTTTATCCCATCGAACTCGCCCGATTCATCCTTGTGTGCTTCCGCGTTCAGCTTTATGACAAGCTCGCCGTCCTGCGCAGTGACCGGACTTCTGACTTCGTCATTTAACGAGTCAGTTTTTATCTCTACTGAGCGGCCTTTTATCAGCTCGAAAAAATCATCGAGTCTTCGCCCGTAAAGCAGCAGCTCCTTGGATGTCATGGTCCTGATGTCATCTGTAAAGTCCTGCCTGAACATTTCCTCGTCTATATAAGACCGGATAAAATCATAGTATTTCTTGGATGTATCGGTGAAATCCTCTTTTGAAAAAAGAATGCTGTTCTTTTTTCCGAGCGCGAAGACTTCCCTGTTCTTGTAGGTATCAACAAGATCATTCAGAACCTTCACCATATACATCTTCCCTGTTCCGACCTTGAAGTCAACCCTCAGTTCACTGCGCTCGTAATAAGGCATATGGCCGGTTCCGTAATTGTACACTCTTCCACTGGTAAGCTTCAGCCTCGGAGCCAACACGACATCTTTTCTGACCTGCTCCTGATCAGGCCTGTAGTCACTTCCTGAGAAGCTTTGGAGAAGACGCTCTCCTGCCATATCGGTAATATCGGCCAGGTTCGGATGACTGCACAGATATTCATTTGTGAGGATAAGCGCAGCGATCAGATGCTCGCATAGTGGTTTGCTTCTGTTCGTCATATTACTCAGGTCATAACCGTAATCAGGATAAGGGAGATAGCATGAACAGCCCGCCACTCCGCAGTTGTAGGTTATCAGATCATCACTTTGAAGCACAAGGGAAATCTTTGTCTCGCTCTGAGGTCTGCTTCTGTATTTCTGAGGCTTTTTGTACATGCAGGTCACAAACAGTGCCAGGTCACTGCTGTCATATATGTAACTGGCCAGTGCATCCAGATAACCGCTTTCCACCCCTGTCAGCCTGATACTGCCTTCAGCTATGATCTTCTCAGCCTTCTTATACGCGCTGGCCGGTATATAAGAATTCTTAAGTGCACGTGCCACCTGAAAAAAATGATACCCCCTCTGATATGCCGGAATATCCTCCTTCTGGTCTTCTGGTACCGGGAACGCCTTGTCTGCCGGTATATATTTTTCTGTATGCTTCTCTTCCACTGATTCCTGCTTTTGTCTTTCGATATACTCAAAGAACGCAGCAAGATGAGCGCATCTCTTACCCTCATAAAAATCATCACAATTACAGTAAAGTGAAGGCGGAATATTTCTGCCGTTATCTATGATCTGAACTGTATATGTGTGACCATCCGTGTCCGCGACATTTCCAGTATATAGATTCTTATCCTGCGAATACATCTTTACATTATCTGATCGCACCAGATCATGGCCTGTTGAAAGAACAACTGGCGTAAATAATTTTCTCCAGTCCATATGCTTCTCCTTTATTACCTGTTCTCGAGGTATTCTAACACAAAAAAAGCAGCACCACAATGTGCGGCGCTGCTTCGCGTCTTATCTGGAAGTTCTAACGCTGAACTAAAAACCTCATCCTCGAGTGAGCCTCGTCAGGAAGGTATCAGTCAGCCTTATAGAGATCAACCATCTTTGTCAGATACTTGTAGTGCTCCTTTGACTCCTCTTCTGACTCTGCGAAGAGCTTAGCTGCCTTGTTCGGATTGAACTTAGCGAGAGCTGCGTATCTGTTCTCACCCTTCAGGAAGTCCTGATAGCTGCCTGTCGGAGCCTTTGAATCGAGTGAGAATGCGTCCTTGCCTTCCTTAGCAAGCTCAGGGTTGAAGCGGAAGTTGAACCAGTAACCTGCCTCAACAGCGAGCTTCTCCTCTGTCATAGCCTTGCTCATACCCTTCTTGATACCATGGTTGATGCACGGAGCATAAGCGATGATAACTGAAGGACCCGGATAAGCCTCAGCCTCTGCGATAGCCTTGACTGCCTGAGCCATGTTTGCGCCCATAGCGATCTGAGCTACATATACATAGCCATATGACATAGCCATGCCTGCAAGATCCTTCTTCTTTGTCTCTTTACCGCCTGCAGCGAACTGTGCTGTAGCACCGCAAGGAGTAGACTTAGAAGACTGACCACCTGTATTTGAATAAACCTCAGTATCATAAACCATGATATTGATATCCTTGCCGGAAGCGATTACATGATCGAGTCCGCCGTATCCGATATCGTAAGCCCAGCCGTCGCCACCGAATACCCACTGTGACTTCTTGGCTAAGAAATCCTTCTCTTCAAGGATTGCCTTTGCTGCATCGCTGCCATCCTTCTCAAGAGCTGCAACAAGCTTGTCTGTAGCAGGTCCGTTAAGGATTCCGCTTGCAAATGTATCGTTCCACTCCTTGATAGCATCAGCGAGCTCGCCAGTAGCGTTCATATCATCGAGCTCTCTCTTAAGTCTGTCACGGATAGCTCTCTGAGCAAGAAGCATACCATATCCAAACTCTGCTGCATCCTCGAAGAGTGAATTAGACCATGCAACACCCTTGCCCTGATCGTTAACAGTGTAAGGAGTTGAAGGTGATGAGTTACCCCAGATAGATGAGCATCCTGTAGCGTTTGCTACATACATTCTGTCACCAAAGAGCTGTGTGATGAGCTTAGCGTAAGGTGTCTCACCGCAGCCGCCGCAGGCTCCTGAGAACTCAAGAAGAGGCTTCTTGAACTGTGAACCCTTGACTGAAGTAACCTTGAACTTATCTACAACCTCTTCCTTCTCAGGAAGTGATACTGCATAATCGAAGAACTTCTGCTCGCCCTCGTTCTCTTCGAATGAAGCCATTGAAAGAGCTCCAACAGGGCAGACATTTGAGCATGAACCGCAGCCTGTGCAGTCGAAAGCGGATACGTTAATAGCGAACTTGTATCCTGCCATGCCTGTCATATCCTTCATCTTCATGCCTTCCGGAGCCTTAGCTGCCTCATCGGCTGTCATAGCTACCGGACGGATAGCAGCGTGCGGACATACAAGTGAGCACTGGTTACACTGGATACACTTATCAACATCCCATACAGGTACATCAGTAGCAACACCACGCTTCTCGAAAGCAGCTGTACCTGAAGGTGTAGAACCGTCTGCGTACTTCTTTACAACAGATACAGGAATTGTGTTACCCTGCTGAGCGTTAACCTTTCTCTGGATGTCCTTTACGAACTCTACAGCGTCAGCTCTGTCGCCCTTGATCTCTGTTGAATAATCATCATCCTTGCAGTTCTTCCAGCTCTCAGGAACGTTAACCTTATGATAAGCTGTAGCACCTGCATCGATGGCATCCCAGTTCATCTTTACGACATCATCACCCTTACGAGCGTATGAAGCCTTGGCTGCATCCTTCATGAGCTTAAGAACCTGCTCCTCAGGGATCAGCTTTGTCAGTGAGAAGAATGCTGACTGGAGGACAGTATTGATACGCTTTCCAAGTCCGATCTCCTTACCGATCTTAACACCGTCGATGATGTAGAAATTAATGTTGTTCTGGGCGATGTATCTCTTAACCTGGCCAGGAAGCTTCTCATCAAGCTCATCCTCTGTCCACTGTGTATTGAAGAGGAATGTGCCGCCCGGAACAAGGTCCTGAACCATGTTGTACTTGTAGATGTATGCTGTGCAGTGGCATGCTACGAAGTTAGCCTGTGAGATCAGGTATGTAGATCTGATAGGCTGATGTCCGAAACGAAGATGTGAAATAGTAACACCGCCGGACTTCTTTGAATCATAATCGAAATATGCCTGAGCATACATGTCGGTGTTATCACCGATGATCTTGATGGAGTTCTTGTTGGCACCTACAGTACCATCTGCGCCGAGTCCCCAGAACTTGCAGTTCGTGGTTCCCTCTGGAGTAGTAACAGGGTTCTCCTTAACCTCAAGTGAAAGGTTTGTTACATCATCTGTGATGCCGATTGTAAATCTAGGCTTCTCTGTATTTCTGAATACTGCGATGATCTGTCCTGGTGTAGTATCCTTTGAACCAAGTCCATAACGACCTGTGTAAACAGGAACGCTCTCGAACTCTGATCCCTTTAATGCTGCTACTACATCGAGGTAGAGAGGCTCACCGATTGATCCTGGCTCCTTTGTTCTGTCGAGAACTGAGATTCTCTTAACAGACTTAGGAATAACTGAAAGGAGGGCTTCCTTAACGAACGGACGATAAAGTCTTACCTTGATAACGCCGACCTTCTCGCCTTCCTTGCGGAGGTAATCGATAGTCTCATCAATTGTCTCGCATACTGAACCCATAGCGATGATAACGCTCTCTGCGTCCGGATCGCCATAGTAGTTGAAGAGCTTGTAATCTGTACCGATCTTCTCGTTGATCTTATCCATGTACTTGGTTACGATAGCTGGAAGAGCATCATATGTACTGTTGCAAGCCTCACGTGTCTGGAAGAAGAGATCCGGGTTCTGAGCTGATCCCATTTCTCTCGGATGCTCAGGGTTAAGGGCATTCTTTCTGAAGTCCTCTACAAGGTTCATATCAAGCATATCTGCAAGATCCTTGTAGTCCCATGTCTCGATCTTCTGAATCTCGTGTGATGTACGGAATCCGTCGAAGAAGTTAATGAAAGGAACATGTCCCTCAAGTGCTGCAAGATGAGCTACAGGAGTTAAGTCCATGACCTCCTGAACTGATGATTCGCAAAGCATTGCGCATCCTGTCTGACGGCAGGCATAAACATCTGAATGATCACCGAAAATGTTCAGTGCATGAGTAGCTACGCAACGTGCTGATACATTGAATACTCCCGGAAGTCCTTCACCTGCGATCTTATACAGGTTAGGGATCATAAGTAAAAGTCCCTGTGATGCTGTGAATGTGGTGGTAAGTGCACCAGCTGCGAGTGATCCGTGAACAGCACCTGCTGCACCGGCCTCAGACTGCATCTCAGTGATCTGTACTGTCTGGCCGAAAAGGTTCTTTCTGCCTGCAGTAGCCCACTCATCAGTGGCTTCTGCCATTACTGATGAAGGTGTGATAGGATAGATAGCTGCGACATCCGTAAATGCATAAGAAGCATGAGCGGCTGCATGGTTTCCATCCATGGTCTTCATTGATCTCTTGATCATTTAGTCTTTCCTCCTACTACTATACTATTCGACGAGCTTTCATGCCGTTCTTACATGAAAAGCACGGCATTCAAGCCGCACGATTTCGTCCTTTCCTAATATAGTATTTTTAGTCAAAAAATTCAATATTTTTCACAACCATTCGGTGTTCTTTATGCGGTACAGCTCAAACCGGACAGATTTTTCAGCACCAGGCCACAGTTATGGATCCGACATAAAAATCACCTGACTCTGTTTATCATCAGATTGTTCTGATATCTGCTCAGAGCCTTTTTTATCTCAGAAACTGAACCTCTGCGAACCGGAAGCAGTTCATTTCCAACCTTGATACCTTCACATGAAATATCATCTGTATCGAATATCGAATTAAGATTAACAATACATGTCCTGTGGCATCTGATGAATGTATTTCCGTCAAGAAGCTGTTCCATATGATGCATTGTGTCTCTGATCAGATAATGGGACATACGTGTGATTACGTTCAGGTAGTTCCCAGCGCTTCTGATATACATGATGTCATCATAAAACAGCCTGATGGTTGTATTTTCAGACGTTTTCAGATTAATCAAAGAGTTCTTCCGGTCTTCACTGATCACCGTTCTGATCCATCGTGTGATCAAAGAATACTTTAACGGTTTTATTCCGTAACCGATCGTTTTAATGCTGAAAGCCTCAGCAATATATTTTTCATAGCTGGTGACAAATGCAATACGCCATATCAGGTTATTACCAAGTATTGTGTTCATAAGATCGATCCCGTTTGAGTCGCCGAGCTCTATATCGAGAAGAAGCAGATGGATTTTCTGGGTGACATTCTCCATCAGATCTCTTCCCGAAGAGAATTCAATTATCTCACATTTTTCTCCAGCCTCATCGAATGCCCGCAGGCAAAGTCTCGAGAGCATTTCACGGGATTCTTTTTCGTCATCACAAATACCGATCTTATAAATCATATGCCGCCTGCTTCTGTCTGATATGAACGATTACCTCGGTTATAACAGAATCTCCATCCCTGTAGATTTTCATGATGCCGTCATACTTCTGTATGATATTCTGTATTATTTTCAGCCCATATCCATGGTTCTCCTCATCAGATTTTGTTGTATTAAAACATACGGTGTCTGATTCATCAGAATTAAAACTGTTTTCTGTCATAATCATCATCCGACGGTTAAATGAATACATACTGACATAAACCTCTTTTTTTTGTAAACTGTGAGCAGCTGCTTCAATCGCATTTTTCAAAATGTTATAGACGATCGAGCAGATGTCATTCTGATCGATGGCCAGGTCAGACGGAATCGTCCCACTCCACTCCACATGAACTCCGGCCTTTTCAGCTTCTTCGACAAGGCTTGAAACTACCGCATCTACATAATTATTACCCGAATAAAAATGAAGCGTACTTGCGGAATAGGATTCGCAGAGTCTGTCTATGTATGACGCAAGGCCGCTGTAATCTGCGTCTTCTGACATCTGCCTCATAGCTGTCAGATGTGCACGCATGTCATGCATCAGCATTTTTCTGGCATCTTTGCGTGCGGACTGATCAGCAAAATACTGTTGTTGAATTTCCGAATTCCTTTTTAACTCATACATTTCTTTTTTGTACTTTTCAGTTTTTTCACAGTAACTGTTCACCATCAGAAAAAGCACTGCTATTGCAAGGCCGAGAACAGCTGTTATATATGGGATTACAGACTGAATAGTCTTCATATCATCCTGATCTGCCATCGAAATGTTGTTGAAAAGAATAACCGTGGAAACCAGGCAGAATATTATCAGTGAAACAAAAACATAATTTCTGTAAGAGGCGGAAGATGATTTTCTGTCTCTTATTCTGTGCACTGCTGTACCCACCAGAAAAATAACAGCCATTCCAGTGATATCAGCTGTTACATTTATCATTTCCTGTGATGTCTGACACGGAAGCATTTTCTCAAATAAACCACACAGACATATATGAAGAAGATAATCCACGAGACACACGAGCGGAAGTATTTCAAAATTTTTTGCTGTACTTCCGCCAAGTATAGCGATTGGCAGGACAAATATGTAAAAAATCAATATTCCGCCATAGATGCCATTGATTATTGCTTTGGGAATGCAATGATAAAATACCAGAGGCACACACGCCCCTGAAAGCATCAGCATGATTCTTTTCCAGGCATTTTCTGCCAGAGGCACGGAAAAGATCCATGAGTATATGTAAATACATTCAAAAAGCCACAAAAGGATTGAAACTAAAACCAGAATCATTGAAGCCCCCAATATAGCAAGCTAATGTCAGTCTTAAAATAAATATCTGAAATATCGTAATCGATTGAAATATCAGTTTCACCGGCTGACTTGAATTTATTACCGACACAATAAGCATCTACAGTATGCGTCAAAGTATAAGCATCCCCAACGCGGCCGGTGTATGATAATTTTTTCATATAAACTTTTGAAGCACTACGCATGGGCTTATCCTGAATTTGCAAATAACTGGTATCATTGTTATTAACTTCAGTTGTTTCGAAATTATTGTTAATTTCTCCGATGCTGTCAGTATTATCGACTTCTTCAAAGTCATTTGTCTCATTGGTATTTTCTGACTCTACATTTAAATTACTCAGTATATTTTTTAATTCTTTAACAGTATATGATTTAACATCCACGGTAGGATCATATATAAAAGAGCCATGCTCGATTCCCAAAGAATCAAGGATTCCTTCAATATTATCTGAAGTTACAACTGTATTATCCGAATATTCCTTTGCAGAATAAGAATCCAATGTTTCTGCATTTGCTGAAACCGGGGCTGCTGTACATAGCATAACTGCTGATAATAGAACCACTATTATTTTTTTTCTACTCATCTTTTACCTTCCTGTCATTAAAAAAATTTTATAACTGCTTTGAACCAAAGTCCTTAAGGCTTTTTAGAGTCATCAATCAGGCTTTTCCAACTGCAAAGGCATCAAGATCAATGACACTTTTACTATATTGTTACGCAACATGTATGTATATTAACACCAGGTTCCTTATTCCTCAATTCGTTTGTGATGAACTGCCAAAAAAAGTGATGAACTGTAAAAGCACCGATTCCATCTTTCACCAGTAAATGGAAAAGTCCGGCATCACTGCCGGACAATTCATATTTTTATCTGGTTTAATATCTGCAGGAGTAAAACTGGATTCAAACTTTTGTACGGCACACGAAGCCGATGCTACATGGCTTTTCAGTCGTCTGACTCCTCATCATCCGTGGTGTTGTAAACAGTTCTCTTACGTGCCATCTCATCCGAAGCAAGATACTCGTCATAGGTCGTGATCTTGTCGATCAGGTGGCCATCCGGAAGGATCTCCATGATACGGTTTGCTGTCGTCTCGACTATCTGGTGGTCACGGGATGAGAAAATGATCACGCCCTTGAACTTTATAAGTCCCTGGTTCAGCGCCGTAATAGACTCCATATCGAGGTGGTCTGTAGGCTCGTCGAGCATCAGGACATTTGAGGCTTCGATCATCATTCTTGAGAGAAGAACACGGACTCTCTCACCTCCGGAGAGGACTTTCATTTTCTTGTTTCCATCCTCGCCCTTGAAGAGCATTCGTCCGAGGAATCCTCTGACATAGGTTGCGTCCTTTATCTCGGAGAACTGTGTAAGCCAGTCGGCGATTATCATATCGTTGCCATCGAAAATTTTCGAATTGTCCTTTGGAAAATAAGACTGAGATGTCGTAACACCCCACTTGTAGTCTCCACTGTCCGGCTCCATATTTCCTGAAAGGATCTCGAAAAGCGCGGTCTTTGCGGCCTCATTCCCTCCTACAAACGCGATCTTGTCATCGTGTCCTACGACAAACGAAACATTGTCAAGAACTTTCTTTCCATTTATGGTCTTTGTGATTCCATCAACAGTAAGGACTTCATTTCCGATTTCTCTCTTCGGGCGGAAGTCAATAAACGGATATTTTCTGGAAGAAGGACGGATGTCGTCCAGCTGAATTTTCTCAAGGGCTCTCTTTCTTGACGTCGCCTGCTTGCTCTTTGCGGCGTTTGCAGAGAATCTCGAGATGAATTCCTTCAACTCCTTGATCTGCTCTTCCTTCTTTTTATTTTCTTCTTTTCTCTGCTTTAAGATCAGCTGCGATGACTCGTACCAGAAGTCGTAGTTTCCTGAGTACAGCTGAATCTTGCCATAGTCGATGTCCGCGATGTGCGTACATACTTTATTTAAAAAATATCTGTCATGTGATACAACGATGACTGTGTTCTCGAAGTTAATAAGGAACTCCTCAAGCCAGCCGATAGCATCGAGATCGAGGTGGTTCGTAGGCTCATCGAGAAGCAGAATATCCGGGTTTCCGAAAAGTGCTCTCGCAAGAAGAACCTTGACCTTTAGTGCGCCAGGAAGCTCGCTCATTTTTTTCTGGTGGTTCTCAGTTGAGACTCCAAGTCCGTTGAGAAGTGTCTCAGCGTCGCTCTCAGCGTTCCATCCGTCCATGTCGGCAAACTCTGCCTCGAGCTCGGACGCGCGGATTCCGTCTTCATCTGAAAAATCCGGTTTTGCGTAGATTGCGTCCTTCTCCTGTCTGACATCATAGAGATGCTGGTTGCCCTGGATTACAGTGTCAAGAACGATCTGGTCGTCATACTTGAACTGGTCCTGCTCCAGAAATGAAAGTCTCTGGCCCGGAGTTATCGAGATCTCTCCAGTCGTAGGCTCTAATCTGCCAGACAAAATCTTTAAGAACGTTGATTTACCTGCTCCGTTTGCTCCGATTATACCGTAGCAGTTGCCCTCTGTGAACTTGATATTTACGTCTTCGAAAAGTGCCTTCTTCCCGACACGCAGCGAAATATTTGAAGCCTGTATCATGCTTTTCCTCCATTGTGTTCTGCAAAACTTTTCTTATCATACAGGAAAAATAACCGATTTTCAAGTATCCTGCTAAAAATCAATAATCGGGAGTTTGACACCTAAAATCCCGCAAAGACTTGCTGGGCTTATTTTTTTGCGCAAATTTATTAGCAAATGGTACGGAAAACAGGAGAAAGCAAGCTGTGATTTTCCGTACCAAATAGCTATAATTGACAAATGGTACGGAAAACAAGAGAGAGCAAATCGTGGATTTCCGTACCAAATAGCTATAATTGACAAATGGTACGGAAAACAAGAGAGAGCAAATCGTAGATTTCCGTACCAGAAGCCAAAAATTGACAAATGGTACGGAAATCAGGAGAAAGCAGGCTGTCGATTTCCGTACCAAATAGCTATAATTGACAAATGGTACGGAAATCACGAGTAAGCGAGCTGTCGATTTCCGTACCAAATAGCTATAATTGACAAATGGTACGGAAAACAGGAGAAAGCAAATCGTGGATTTCCGTACCAGAAGCCAAAAATTGACAAATGGTACGGAAATCAGGAGAAAGC
>JBJELA010000368.1:0-5780 GCA_051878915.1 Candidatus Weimeria sp. | reverse complement strand
AAGCTGTCGATTTCCGTACCAAATAGCTATAATTGACAAATGGTACGGAAATCAGGAGAAAGCAAGCTGTGATTTTCCGTACCAAAACACAAAAATTGACAAATGGTACGGAAAACAAGAGCAAGCAGGCTGTCGATCTCCGTACCAGAAGCCAGGAATCCCAGGCATTAACTCACCTCAGTGTCCCTTCGGCTTCCTGTAAAGAAGTTCACTCTCATAGGTTCTGTCAGCGTAAAGCAGACGGAAAAATACGAAGATTTCGATTGCAGAAGCACACCAGATGGCATAGTCGCCGAACACCATGCAACAGAATGAGCAGACAGCTGCTCCGGCAACAAAAAATAAAACCATAGTAGAATGTCTTCTGAAACGGTTGAAATTCTCAGGCTTTCTATGGTGAAGAAACTGCACCAGGTGGCTGCCCATCTGTCTTACATGGTTAGTAACAAAGGTCGTAGCCATACCAACACCCTCAGCCTGTCTGAACGTGTTGAACTGCATTGCCGCAAGAAAATTCAACGAAACCTGGCTGATCTGGTCAGGTGCCGACTGCGGTATAAAACCGACAATAATAGTTACCACAGACTCGATGCCAACGAGAAGTGTATCCCAGCGCATCAGATGCAGCGGTTTGATAGAGAATGCCAGAAGCTCGCTCAGCATAATTCCACCGAGGTACGCCAGAAACGGAATGAAATAATAGAGCGCGCCATTCCAGTCACCCTGCCCTAAGTGAATAGCAAGCATTACGAGGTTTGCGGTCTGGGCATTACAGAAAATTCCACCTCTCTGTACAAAAGTATATCCGCCGAAGACACCCCCGGCGAATATAAGCAGATAAAAAATATATTGTTTTTCACATTCGAGAAACTTTGTGTCTTCTCTCGTGCTTGTATCAGACAATTTTTCCTCCTATGGTTACAACACCGTCAAAAAAAGACGTTCTCTTCGCTAAGCTCAGGCTTCTCTTCATTAAGCAAAGCTCAAAGAACATCCTCGCACAGGGACGTGAACAGCGCCTTTGCCCTGTTCGCGTCCCTGCGCCTTCTGCCTGTTCTCGTCCCTGTGCTTCCGGTCAGTTCTTGAAAGAATGAATCGGGGCCGGGATTCTGCCCTGGCGGTTTACGAAATCCTGACAGTCAAACTGATTTACAGGCATGATCGGGGCGTGACCTAAGAGTCCGCCGAATTCGACAGTGTCGCCGACTGATTTTCCGATAACAGGAATCAGACGGACAGCTGTAGTCTTCTGGTTAACCATACCGATAGCCATCTCGTCAGCAATGATACCGGAAATCGTCGTAGCCTTCGTATCACCAGGAATGGCGATCATGTCGAGACCAACGGAGCATACACAGGTCATGGCCTCAAGCTTTTCAATAGTAAGCGCGCCAGCCTCTACAGAATCGATCATACCCTGGTCCTCGGACACAGGAATGAAAGCACCTGAAAGACCGCCGACATAAGAAGAAGCCATGATACCGCCCTTCTTTACCTGATCATTTAAAAGCGCGAGCGCAGCTGTGGTACCAGGAGCGCCGGCCTTTTCAAGACCGATCTCCTCAAGGATATCAGCGACAGAATCACCAATGGCAGGAGTCGGCGCAAGCGACAGGTCTATAATACCAAACGGGATATGAAGCATTCTGCTGGCTTCCTTTGCGACAGCCTGACCAACACGGGTGATCTTGAAGGCAGTCTTCTTTATAGTCTCGCAGAGAACCTCGAATGACTCACCTCTTACATGACTTAAAGCAGTCTTTACCACGCCAGGGCCTGAAACGCCGACATTGATTATGGCATCAGCCTCGGAAACACCGTGGAAAGCACCAGCCATGAACGGGTTGTCATCAGGAGCGTTGCAGAAAACAACGAGCTTCGCGCAGCCAAGAGAATCATTTTCTTTAGTGGCAAGCGCAGTATCCTTGACGATCTGGCCTAAAAGACGGACAGCGTCCATATTGATGCCGGTCTTGGTAGAGCCGACATTTACAGAAGAGCAGACGAAGTCAGTCGAAGCAAGTGCCTCAGGGATGGACTCGATAAGCATTCTGTCCTGAGTAGTCATACCCTTGCTGACTATGGCTGAGTAACCTCCAAGAAAATTAACCCCGACAGTCTTCGCAGCCTTATCGAGTGTCTTCGCGATAGTCACATAGTCTTTCGGGCTGTGGCAGGCAGCTGCTCCGATCATCGCAATCGGAGTGACTGAAATACGCTTATGAACTATAGGAATTCCGAATTCCTTCTCTATCTTCTCACCAGTAGACACCAGATCCCTGGCTACAGTAGTAATTTTCTTATAGATATTCGCATTCAGTTTATCGAGATCAGAATCCATGCAGTCAAACAAGCTGATTCCAATCGTTATCGTTCTTACATCAAGGTTCTCGTCCGAGACCATGCGGTTGGTCTCTTCGACTTCTAATATGTTAATCATGTAATCCTCACAATATCTGGAAAGTTTTTAAAACATCCCATTCCGTATTTAGCACGTTAGTCTGTAAACCTGGACTTTGGGGATGACGGCTGCCACAGATGAATGGCGAACGATTGTCGCGTTTTTCGTTGTGAGGGGCCGCTAATAAGCGCGTGCGACCGAACAGAAAAGCGTGACCTAGTGAGCCATCAGCTGTAGCAGCCGTTATCTATTGTACAGGTTTGCTTTCGGTCATATCCTGTGCATCATTTCAAAAATTTCTTCCTTCTGGCAGCGGATATCTACTCCGATTTCCTTTCCGATCTCGGAAAGTCCCTTCTGGATGTCTCCGAAGGACTCGTCAGCAGTATTCGTATCAACGATCATCATCATCGTAAAAAAACCATCGAGGATAGTCTGAGAAATGTCGAGCACGTTAGCCTTGTGCTCAGAGAGGTAGGTGCAGACCTTTGCGATGATGCCGACAGCATCTTTTCCAACTACACTGATAATGGTGCGGTTCTTACTTTCCATGAAAAACTCCTTTTCGTATTTCAACGTATTATTTTTATAAAATGTGGGCATCGTCTGACATCCACATCATTATATACTAACCAATAACAACCCGTTCTGAGACCTCGTGTCTCGAGGCGATAGTGATATCGAAGTCCCGGCCCTTGTAAGGGTTGTCTCCTTCAGTGACCTCATCGCGCACAGTATCGAGCGCGAGACGTCCGTAATTGTTCTCAGCCGAAAGGTGACCGAGGAAGACATGCTCCATATGGTCATTTAAGATTTTACCCAGAAGCTGCCCGGAGAGATTGTTCGACAGGTGGCCGTAGTCACTTAAAATACGGCGTTTCAGCTGGTACGGATAAGGCCCGACCTCGAGCATATTGACATCGTGGTTAGCTTCGAGAAGCACAGCCGACAGATCCGAGATATTCGAAACTATGTAGTCATCAAACTTCCCGAGATCAGTGATCACACCGACCTTTTTGCCGTGATTCTTATCCCTGATTATGTACGCCACCGGATCAGCCGCATCATGAGAGATGTGAATCGGCCTGACGGCGAGACTTCCGATCTCGAAAACCTCATCAGCGTTAATCGGATGAAAGAGGCTTTCGTCTACTTTTCCAATACGGCCGTCCTTAAGTATAGCCTTAATCGTGCCTTCTGTCGAGTATACCGGCAGACCGTAGCGCCTCATTATGACGCCCAGGCCGGAGACATGATCTATATGCTCATGAGTGACAAGAATACCAGCCATGTCCCTTGTTGTCAAGTCGTAGGTATTCATGCCGGCTTCAATTTTTTTACCGGAAATACCGGCATCTATCATCACATGTGTATCGTCATTTCCTGCACAGATGCAGTTTCCGCTCGATCCGCTTGCGATAGAAAACATTTCCATCATTTGAAAAATATCCTGTCTGGAGTCCACATGACTCAGAAATAACTGCAATCCCACCGGATTACTTAATAACTTCAATCCATCCGGATTACTTGAAATCAATCCTCAGCTCATCACCATCGGAAATCGGATCAGCGTAACCGCATTTCACTCCGTTTTTCGTGATGACAACGCTCTTGCCGGTTGCAGAATTCACATCGAAATCCACCTTTGCGAGGACATCCGCGAAAATATAATCGTCTCTTCCGCTGAGGCTTACGTCCTGATCATTGAATTTCACATAGATCACGTTCTTCGGAATGCCCATGTCCTCAACCGCTTCCTTTGTAAGCGGCGTAGCAGGTCTCTCCGGCCTGTTGGTAGGCTTTGCGTCAGAAGCAGCCACTGAACCGACATTCACTGAAACAGAATCTGATGCGTCTTCAGCAGAATCCTTCCCGGCATCATCAGAAGCTTTTACGGCATCATCGGAAGCTTTTCCGGCATCATCCGAAACTTTTCCTGAAGCTTCAGAAACTTTCCCTGAAGCTTCAGAGCCGGAACCATCCTCTGCTGTTTCATCAGTACCGGAAACATCCTCATCGGACTCAGAAGGCTCCGTGCCGGAATCATCCGGATAACCGGACATCTCATTCTGCCTGTTTCCGGCCCCTGTCACAGTCCAGTCGATTGAGAAGTTTTCGTATATAAGGGTATTCATATCCGCGACATTCGAATTCACGAGGATCTGGTGATTCTCATCGACATCCACATCCATGAACTTTGCCAGCTCAGAGACTGTGTAATAATCTCTGGTCTCTATGGCGTCGCCGTTTTTGATCACATAGCTGCCAGGCTGGAGAGTGCCGTTGACCTCTACGAACTTCGGGCATTTTACCTTTGTGCCGTTTACGATAAAAGAAACGAAGGACTTTGAAAACTCATCGAGATTCTCAATCTTTATCGTTCCGTCGCCGCCGGCAGTAGAACCGGTGATAGAAACAGTAGCGTTCGGGATCAGCACGGTATTGAGCGAAGCCACATGCCCATTCATCATGACAGTCGCGGATTCACCCTCGGCGCCGCGGACCATCCTCTCCTCACCGTTTACGGTAAAGCGGGTTTCCTTACCTCTCTTCGGGAAGAGCTCTGCAGTATCCATACCGCTCTGCATGGCTGCATCGATTATCTTCAGATGGCCATTGTCATAGAGTTTCATGATCTCGCCGTTGAAGTGGATCATGATAAAATTATTCTTCTGCTCATAGTAGTTGAGGCAGATACCAATAGGCGTAACGAAAAGCGGATCCTTGTTCACGCCATCAGGGAAGGTGATATTTTTCATGACCTCCTCGCCACGGAGAGCGACTCTCTCGTGGGCGATACCCAGCTTTTCTGAAAGGTGGGTTGTAAACCCGTGAACCTTACCGCCGCCGCCTACTACGAAGGCAGCAGCGACAGCCTTGTCACCGTTTAGTTCGATTATCTTGTCAGCGACAGCATCGGTTATTTTTTCCATGACAGGATCAGTGAGCTTCCAGACATCCTTGGCGGGAACGGTGTGCTCTATTCCCATTATGTCAGAGTAGGTGACCTTGTCTTTTGTGGTAGAATCCTTCTTTATCTGCTCAGCAGTGTCGAAATCCACGAGGAAGGCCTGAACGATCACCTCGGTCAGTTCATCGCCGGCGTACGGGATCATGCCGTATGCGCAGATGCTGCCATCTCTCGTGATACAGATATCGGATGTACCGGCGCCGACATCGACAAGAGCGATATTTAACATCCGGAAATTCTTAGGGATGGCAACCGCGATAGCGGCGATAGGCTCGAGAGTCATATTCATGACAGAAAGCCCCGCTCTCTCGACAGCAGAATAGAGGCCGTCTACAACGTCCTCCGGAAGGAAAGTCACGATAATAATCTCCTCAATCTTCTGCGCCTTGTGTCCCTCAAGATTTGAGA
>JBJELA010000367.1:0-5835 GCA_051878915.1 Candidatus Weimeria sp. | reverse complement strand
AAGGACAGTGGCGGCCTGTCCAGAGAGGAGATAAATATCCCTCTCCCGGCCGAAGCAGGTGAAAAGCTTTTTACCAAGTGCGAGGGACATATCATAGATAAGACACGTTATCTGATACCGGCCGGTTCAGCTGACGCTGCCTCAGGCAGGGAGCTTACAATCGAGCTTGACGTATACCACGGCGAACTGAGTGGCCTCATCTACGCCGAGGTAGAGTTTGACTCTGTCGATTCAGCCAATGCCTACAAGCCGCCGAAGTGGTTTGGAAAAGACTTGACCGGTATCAGGGGTTTCTCGAACTCTGATCTCTCACGCTTTGGAATGCCTAGCTTCTGAGTCTCGTATTCTCGAAACGCTTTCTCGTATCAAGGCACTTCATAAGCTCTCTGATACGGCTGTCGAGAGGGCCGTCGTCTATTACGATGTCGATCGAGGCCGCCATATTATCTATATAAGTGTCGTTCAGCTCGTCATTCTGCGCCATGTGCTCGATTATCATATACTTCTCGTCCAGGTCGTCAGTATCTAAAAAAGCGAGCATATCTCTTACAGCCGGATCCTGCTCCGAATCATCAGAGCTGTCATCGGTCTCTACAGTAGCAGGAGAAGGATGGATCTTTACCTCCGACGCTTTCGGAGGCTCTGTTTTCACTTCCTTCGCCCTCTTTTCCGGTTCCTGATACTCTTCTGCCGGGATGCTCTCTTCATTTCCGGAATCCTTTTCCTTAGAAAAGATCCTGAAGAACTGATCCTCAGCTATCGCGATATTCAAATAACTGCCGTAAAGCTGCTGAACAATGACCTCTTCCTGCTCTGTAGAAAGTGAAACCGCAGTCGTGATCACCTGATACAGCTTCCCGCTTCTGTCTTTATATCTGTCAAATGCATTAATCTTCATTTATTCTCTTCCTTTGATCACTTCATTCGTCGGAATCCGGAAAGTTCGACATATAGATATGCTGTGCTATCTGTCTCGTGCCAAAATCAACAACAATAGTTCCATAAGCTGTCTGTGGCGCCAGATCCGTCGAAAGCAGGATGTTATTTAAGATCTCAGCGTTTCCCTTAGGATCTCCGATTGAGCTGTCTCCCGCTGTCGAGAGGAAGTTCAGTGTAAAAGTATTATCGTCAGGCGCGACATTCCTGAGCATATCGAGGAATACATCCTTTTTCAGTCCTACCGTGTAATGGTACCTGTCCTGAACCCAGAGCTTATCGGTACCATTCAGCGAGCTCATCACATACGGAAGGTCGACCGATTCTTTAGATCCCTGATCCTTCCAGGTGAAATTCAGTCCCACGTTCCCATAATTCAGAGAATCATCAAACCGTCGCAGAAGTACGATCTTTCCTCTGACAGCCGAGAGCTTAGGGATACTGTCATATAAGTACCATGCGCTCTTGTTCTGATTTATCGCTTTAAAAAGCAGTTCCTCGAACTCTCTCGAATCATCACTGCTGTTCTCGTCCTTTACGCAGAACAGCACTGTCTCAGAAGGATGCGCCCTGAGAAAGGCATAGATCTGGTCGAGTACACCTTCAAGCCTCATCTGACTTGAAAAAATACTGCCCTTCACCCTGCATTTTCCAAAGCTGTGAACAAATCCGAGATAATCCCCATCCTTATCTGACTCTACCTCGAGTCTGATGTCTAAGTATCTGAAGCCGTTTGTCAGCTGATCAGCAATAGACATAGTCTGAGTCTTCAGTACAAATCCCGGAAAAATATGGACTGCCGCGCTGTCATGAGTTCCCGGTATGGAGATGGCGGAGATCGGAGTATCATCATCTATCTCCTGCATCCACTCTGTCGTAGACTTATAACGCTTTGAATCAGTAACAGCCTCTTCGACATCACCGTTACCAGCATTGGCAAAGCAGACAATGAGCAGAACAAAAATAACCAGGGCCGAGATCAGTCTCGTCCTGTTCTCTCTAAAAAACCTTTGCATACGTATCTCTTTTCGTATATCATAATGTTACGTGCTATTACTATTCACGGCTGGCTTCTGTTGGTGGTGGGTCGTCCGCACAAGTGCGTCCGTCATGAACACTCACAGAAGCATGCCGTGAATAGTAACTACATGTTTCATTTTAACACAAAATCCCTGATCAAAAAAGGGGAACGTATAAAGAAGTTTGAAGCAGCCGGAGAAAATGCAAGTCATCATACCGGCTTTCCAGAACATGGAGGAAAATATGGTTTCAAGACGTGATCTGCTGCACCTGAGTTTCTATAAAAAAAGTCCGTTCTTAGGCAGTGACGGGCCGCTTCGATACCGTATCGAGAAAGCAGAGGAAGAAGGCGGCTCAGAAAAAGAAGATACCAGGACTGTGCTCAAAGTGACGATCTGGCCCGGCCCATTCTCATACGACAAAACACCTGAAGAAAAAATGTCCTCGAAGAACTTCGAGTTCTCCGAGGAAGCATTAGATGAGATCTGTGACTGGATTTCAAAAAAATCAGACGAACTATGACAACAGCCTCCCCGCGCAGGGGAGGCTGTTTTTTATCTTATGAATCGCTTTGTGACCAGAAGCATTATCCAAGGTCAAACAGGCCTGTCTTTGTCAGGCTGATCGTAAGCTTGACAGGATCGCCGTCTCCGCCCTTATTATAAGGGACAAGCCAGATTTCAGAAGAGTCCTTATTATTGTGTACCAGATCATCATAGGCTTTACTGTTAGACGGAAGATAGAAGTAATATACTTTGCCGCTCTTCAGATTATCAGATTTACATTCTTTACCTTTTGTATCATACAGCTTTAAGCTGCTGATATCTATCTTCTGATCATCTGAAACAGTATAAGTAGTCACTCCTTTTTTATCTGTTGTTGCCTTTGCGCTGTTGTACAGGTAAATACCATTTGTCTTATTTTTCGAGATGGTATTATCAGTAATCTTGAAGTAGATCTTTGATGAGCTGATAGCATTAATAACAGCTGTAGTATCTGTACTTTTATCAGTGCTTTCACTCGTGCCTGTACTATTATTTGAACCTGTCTCTGCCTCTATGTTCATCTGGCTCGTTGTTTTAGTGCCTTTCTCATCGCTGTAGAACGCAGCAGAAGGCTTTTCCGTCGAGGTACGGAAGGCAGCTATCATAGTGTTTACAAAGAGCTTGGCTTCTTCTTCAGTCGTTTCCCATGAACTATCGGCATGACCGGAACCAGTATAAGTGATGTTTCCACAGTTATAGATATAATAATTATTAATGCAATCATTATATCCATACAGATCATGCGTTTCGTCTTGATTTATGTCTTTATCATTTTCTACTGTATACCACACCACTATATTATCAGCATTAGTATTAAGCTGATACCATTGAGCATGAGTCCAGTTTACTGGCATGACGGCTTTTGCACCCGTGTAGATAAAACCATTTTTAGCACTTTTTTCGCTACTGGTATTAAACTCACCCACATTGATATCATACGGATAGCTGGTTATCTGTCCTTTGTTTACCTGACTTACTGTTTTCGATATTAACGCTCCTTTCTTACCATTATCCCTAATATTAGAATTCTCATCTTTATCTTTCCACATAACACCAGTACTATCAGTCTTATATCTGTGAGCCGTAGCAGTATCTGAAAATCCCTGAATCTGAGATAAAAGTGTACCATCAATGTTGCCGCCGCTCAAAGGTTTATATGCTATAGAGTAACCCAGGTTTTTGATAGCAGCAGCTGCAGCTTTTATTTTATCATAAGCGCCCTGTGCCAGAATTCCACTTCCTATCTTACTACCATCTTCTTTTGTCAGGTTCCACTGTGCCTGCCCTCCGAGCTGATAACCATTAACAGTATTTTCAGAATCAGAGATGCCGTACACGTCCATGAATGCTTTGCTTCTAAACATCGTATTGAAATAGAAAGCATTAGTGAAATTACTATGAGTGTGGAAATCATACAAATTGGATTTTTCAGTCACATTATTATAAGAGCTATTATCATGACAGAAAAGAACTGCTTTCCCTCTACCGATAAACTTATCAATCTCCTTTAGACCTGATTCATCTGGTCCTTTATAACTATCTCCGAAACCAAGAATAACCATATCATAGTAATCTATCCATGTGCCTTTTGGATTTTCTTTAGCCCAGTCACTGTCCTGATCATTTATTTTAGATCTGAAATTTTTTGAGTAATCGTTAAAATCCTCGGCATGAATAGTCTTTATTTTTATATCATAAAGATTTGTAACAGTAGAATCAGTAAGTTTTTTTCCAAACCAGTTCGTTTTCCCATTATCAGGATTGTTAGGGTTGGCCATCAAATTCTCAAGATCATACCACTCAATATTGCCAAAAGCCGTTGTACCTTTATTACTATCAGAGTTGATCTGTAAAACCCTGATTCTTATCTTTTGGTACTTATTATTTAATCCTACAAATGATACGCCTTTATAAGAATCCCTTGGACAGTCATCTATAGCAGCATCCGGATCATCACTGTTTTCATAGATTACCAGTTTCCAGGTAAAAGCTCCCTGAAGACTCTCCGGAAGCTGTGCAGACAGAGAATACATCTGAGCACTATCTCTTGTGATTCCACCATACAAGGCAGTAGGAAGGACTTCACCTCCAGTACTTCCATCAGAATTAATCTTATTTGCAGTGATAGATGTAATCTCTTCAGAATCCGAATCAAATACACCATCACTATTAAGGTCTGCATATACTTTTGCAGTATATGTAGTATCGGCTGGAGTAAGATCAGTCTGGTTTACAATCCTGAATTTAAAATCAAGTTTCTTCTTACTTTGATCAAGAACACCTTTTTCGTCGTATGCATCACTGCCACAAATATTGCTGCCATCCGGATCACTTTCGTCATACTGCTTAGGAGCTTCTTCCATATCTATCTCAGGAGAAGACAGTGAAGCATAGCTCTCTACTGAATCACCATTTGCTTCAGCTGATGAATAGCTCATGACATTTCCGCGATCTATATTATCGCTCAGAGTTTCGTACAGTCTGGTGTTATTATCTACAGTAGTTTTTGAGACACAATTATTATGTATAGCAGGGAAGGAATATATATCAGAGGTATAGTACGATGGCGAGTTTACAACGCCATGCCCAGCATTATTATGCCATACCTGTACAAACGCCTTTGGTCCATTACCTCCATCTGGATTATTGTTATCAAACCTCACTGTAGTAGTTCCATCAGAAACTGAATCTATACAACAGTATAAAAAGCTATCATTACCAGATCCTTCCGCTGTTTTTGGAACTACATATGAATTGCCTGTTTCTCCACTTAATTTTTCCCATTTTCCATTTTCTTTCTTATACCAGGAATAAGAATACCGAAGTAGATCAGATGCAACTATTTCTTTTCCATTATCTGTGATAGAAACAGTAACATTTTTATCATCAACTAAAATCGGATTGAAGCTTACAGTATATTTATCGCTTTTGTCATCATAATCTTCTGATAAATTCAGACCTATTTTAGCGTCAAAAGCATCATGTGATGTATCATCTACCAATCCATCTGATACTATTACAGGAAATCCCTGCTTAATAAAAGATTCCAATTCCGTCTGTTTCTTCACAGAAATATCGTTACCAGAATATCTGTATGTATCCATAGTACCCTTTGTTTCTGAATAATCACTATCCAGCAAACCATTAAGGGTTACATATTCATTATTCCAGACATAATACTCATCTCCAATGTTATAATATACAAGGCTATTCTGAAAAGTATCATCAGACATGCTATTCATGCCAGAATCTCTATATTTTTTCCTGATTCCATTATAATCCCCGATATACACGAGATCATAGTTCTATGTTATATCATAAGTCAGACCAGCCA
>JBJELA010000366.1:0-5845 GCA_051878915.1 Candidatus Weimeria sp. | reverse complement strand
AAGCTTTTTACCGCAAACGGCCAGATCTCTCCGCGGCCGCTTCCAAAATGGCGGCCCTTTGGGGAAAGGATTTCTGTAAGGGCTATCGCTCCGACGATCATCACGCTGATAGGGATCCACGGGAAGGAAAAATTCCCTGCCCATTTATAGAGAACCAGTGTGCATAAGAGAAGGAGCGGGAACAGGATGAATGACAGGTGGAATTTGAAAATATAGTAGGAAAAATATTTCTGGGCCGGGAAAGCGTCTCCCGGGCTTAAAACCTGCAGCACCTCCGCAACTCCAAATGAGGCTGAGATCAGGGCCGCGATGCGTCCGAGCTTCCATAGAGGCGTATGCTTTTTACATTCTACTATGTATAAGACAGCGAGGCTCCCGAATACGCCGATGTAGGCGCTGTCGCTCCCAGCGAGGCAGATGCTTGTGCCGCCGAGACAGATGTTTACCATAAAAAGCAGCATAAGTATTTTTCTGAGCCGGGAAGAACCGAAGCATTCCCATTCGTCCAGGTGGTCTAAGGCGGCGCAGATCACAGGGATGAAAAGCGAGGTTACTCCTGAGTAGACTGTGATGTTCCCGATCGTGGAGATGTAGTTGTATTTTTCATCGGATAAAAGGTTCTGATGAAGGCCGAAAATGTCAAAGCCGGCTCCGTGGCAGACTGCGAAGAAGTACATCGGCAGGGCGGAAACGGCCAGCGTGACCACAAATGCCTTCTCGTCTGTTTCTCCTACGAGAAAGATAAAGAAAAGCATCAGTCCGAACAGGTATGAGTAGGCGCCGACGTTCCAGCCTATTGAGCCGTCAAGCGCGTGGGAATCTCCAAGCGAAACGAACAGGTAGCTCAGGCAGAAGACCGCGATCAGATAAAATGCGGGCGGAAGATGCAGAAATCCCTCCGGTCCGTTTTTGCTGATAAAAGTAAAAAGCAGGTAGATGCCTGGTACAGCCGCTATGGCGCAGCTGAAATAGAACGCGTTTGTTTTTGCGGATATCGTGTCAAAGTATCCGTCCTGCATGTAGTAGAGTCCTGAGACCAAGAATAAAAGAAAAACTACCCAGGTAAGTATTTTTTTATCGTTTTTTAAAAATAGTTCTTTCATTTTTCTTCTTTCGTTTCGGTGGATTCTCCCTTCTGTGCTTTATCCATTTCCTGATGAAAAATCTGGAGGTAAAGTAGAATATTGCGGCAACTGCTATGAAAAATCCGATAAACCCAAGCATAGGAATCCCGAAAATCCTGGGGCCGTTGTTTGTGGCGCAGATGATACTTGAGCCAACCAGAAGTCCTGTGATACACAGGCCTATGACAAGGTTTCTGACCGCGCGGTCTATTACCGCGGTAAGCTCCGGATCAGGTTTTAAGTCAAGAGTCATCCTGCCCTTGCCGCGCAGGTATTCCTTCATGATCTCGGATGTAAGCGACGGGATCTCCGAGCCGTTTGAGATCATCCTGAGCAGCTTCCTGGCCGCGTGGCTGGCCTCCTCGTTCACATCGATGTCGTGGATCGCCTCTTCCATCAGACGGCTGTAGGCTATTTCCATCATGCTTGTATCAGGGCTTATCGCCGCGAGAACTCCTTCTACCTGTGTAAGTCCACGGGCGAGCATTGTCATTCCGTGCGGCATGCTCATGTGGTTCTGCTTCATGATGTCCATAAGCTCCTGCATGGCGTCAGCCAAGTCTATGTCGCCCATGCCTTTGGACTGGTATTCCTGGAGAAAATCGCGGATGTCATTGTAGAGGGCGTCTCTGTCGGGTTTGGCCCAGAAATCTCCCAGGTCAAGAACAGCGTCTGTGACTTTGGAGATGTCGTGCATCGCGATGCTTTTTACGCCGCGGACCATGATCTTCCGGTCGCGTTCGGTGAGACGGCCCATCATGCCCATGTCGAGCCAGACTATCTTGCCGTCGCGGATCGTGACATTACCAGGGTGCGGATCTGCGTGGAAAAATCCATCGTCCATGACCTGCTTTAAAAAGTTATTCGCGAATTTATGCCCGATCTCGTCCAGGTCATAGCCGTTTTCCTTTAGTGACTTCGCGTCATTTATCGGCCATCCGTCTATATACTCCATGACCAGGACGTGATGAGTAGTATATTCCTGATAGAGAACAGGTGTCGTCACGTAGACAATGGAGCGGTTCTTTTCGGCAAATTCCTGCATATTTGCGGCTTCGCGGGTGAAATCCATCTCCTCCACAGCCACTTCCCAAAGCTCGTCTAAAACCATATCGAGGTCTACGATATTTTTTAAGGGAGGTACTGCTGGAAGAACCCTGACAGCCTTGTGCAGAAGGTCGATGTCGCGCTTCATCGTAGTGTAGATGCCACGGCGGCGGACCTTTATGATGACATCGCTGCCGTCCTTCAGTGCGGCACGGTGTACCTGCGCGATGGAGGCTGAGCCTATCGGGCTTTCGTCTATTTTTTCAAAAATATCATGGTAGTTTATGCCATGTCTTCTGTAGGATTCGTCAATTACTGTCTCCACCTCGGAAAACGGCATCGGCTTCGCGTCTGAGGTAAGCTTCATCAGCTCGTCGCAGTAGGCCTTCGGCAGGATGTCAGAGTGAAGCGACATGATCTGGCCGAGCTTTACGTAGGTCGGTCCCAGATCCTCTAAAATAAGGCGTAACTTTTCTGGAGTTACGCCTCTTGTGATCTGATAGCGGTGGAGCACCGCGGTAATCTCGCGGAGCCTTGATTTCTGGTCGCTCATGAGTCTTTTTCTTCTGTGTCCTCTTCGGTCTTTCCCTTGAGCTTGTCCTCGGCCTCGTCAATCCTGTCCTTCAGGGCATCGAGCTGCTCTGCTGTCATGCCGGCGAGGATAGTGTTCAGGTCGCGGATCGGGTTGTCTGACTTTCTGACTGATTCCTTGTCTGACTTCATGCGCTCCTTTACGGTGTGCTTAAGCTCTCTGTTCATGGAGCGTCCCTGTGCTACTGTCGTCTCGCCCTTTTCAACGAGGTCGTTGAAAATCTCCTCGCTCTTGTCTGCTGTGGCTGCGACTGCGCCGACTCCTGCCAGGAATACCTTCCTGAGTGTTCCTGAAAAAATATCATCTTCTCTTGCCATATCTGTAACCTCCTGTCTGAAAAATCACTTTTCTGCTGTTAGTAGGACTATACCCCGAAATTGTGTCTGTGTCATGAACGTCAGCTGAAGAAAGCTATAATCTTCGGGACGAAGATAATGAGCCCGATAATGGCCGCGATAATGGCACTGACAAGCACTGCGCCGGCAGCGGTGTCCTTCGCCTTCTTCGCCAGCGGGCGCACCTCGTCTGTGACAAGATCGACAGTGCTCTCGACTGCTGTGTTTACCAGTTCGAGGCTGATAACCAGTCCGAACAGTACCAGACAGACTATCCACTCCTGCAGCGATATCTTCAGCACGATGCCGCCTATTACGACAAGCGCCGTCATAACCAGATGTATGCGGATATTCCTTTCGTCACGGATGCATTCCCAGATTCCGGCAAAAGCGTATCCGAAGCTTTTGATAACAGGCTCGTGCCTGCGCCTGCCCGGATCTCTGGCATTCTTCGAACTTGCCATACAAACCTCCTGTGCTTTTTCTATTTTACCATATTTTTTCATATAAAGGTAGTGTGAAAAATGAAAACCCATAGTCATTGTGGTATACTACTGTCATGTAAAAACGATAGGAAATACTGATATGACCTGGAAAGGAACAAGCTTATGTGGAGAATAAGGGCTTTTTTTACAGAACTGTATAGAAAGATACGTTACGGCAGGAAAAACGGCGATAAGATCTTCACCTGCCCGACATGCGGGCAGAAGATCAGGATCCCGCGCGGACACGGTAAGGTAGAGATTACCTGTCCGAAGTGCGCCACGAAGTTCATTCGCAGGACATGAGGAAGAGGAAAAGCAGCAGCAAAGAGTATAATCAAATGCTTTTATAAAAGATGAAAAATGGACCTGTCTCCATTTTCATCTTTTTTTTGTTGACAAAGTGTAACTGTAATAGTATGATTAGTACAGTTAGAACAATCACAGAAAGGAGATGCCTATGGTTTTCCTGGATTTTCAGGATCCGCGGCCCATTTACGAGCAGATAGCTGATATGTACAAGAAGCTGATACTTAAGGGCGCGCTGGGCGCAAACGAACCGATGCCTTCAGTCAGGAAACTGGCGGTCGAGCTGTCGACAAACCCGAATACGGTGCAGAAGGCGTACAGCCAGTTAGAGCATGACGGATATATATGCTCGGTAAAGGGACGTGGGAATTTTGTAAAAGAGGATCCTAAGCTGCGTGAGAATAAGAAACGGGAGCTTCAGGAGCGGCTGGATGAGATTTTTACGGAGGCTTCAGAGATCGGTATCAGCAGGTCGGAGCTTCTCGAAGGAAAGGATGAGAAAAAATGATCGAGACTAATAAGTTATGCAAGTCCTTTGATGGAAAGGACGCGCTGAGGAGCATCAGCCTGTCGATAAATGATGGTGAGATCACCGGCATCGTGGGCACGAACGGTGCGGGAAAGAGCACACTGCTCCGGCTTATGTCCGGAGTCCTGAAGCCGGACAGCGGTACTGTTACGATAGATAAGGCCTCTGTATGGGATAACCCGAAGGTTAAAGGGGAGTTTGTGTTCCTGTCGGATGATCCGTATTTTTTACCGAACGCGGACGCGCTTCGCATGGCAGACTATTTCAGGAGCCTGTACAGCGGGTTTGATTCTGAGCGTTTTTCAAAGCTCATAAAGGCGTTTGACCTGAACCCGAAGCAGAAGATTTCTACTTTTTCCAAGGGCATGAAGAGACAGCTGGCTATTCTTCTGGCTGTCAGTGCGAACACTAAGTATGTGTTTCTCGATGAGACGTTCGACGGACTCGATCCGGTCATGAGGGCGGCGGTAAAGTCGCTGTTTGCTGATGAGATGTCGCAGAGAGGGCTGACTCCGGTGATCTCATCACACAGCCTGAGAGAACTCGAGGACATCTGTGACCATGTCGGCCTTCTGCACAAGGGAGGGCTTCTGCTCTCGGAGCAGCTCGATGAGATGAAGACCGGACTTATGAAGCTGCAGTGTGTCTTTTCCGATGAAGACAGCAAAGGAGAAGCCGCAAGGCAGCTTAAGATCCTATCTGACGAGAGACAGGGAAGGCTGCATGTGATGACAGTGCGCGGCACACGGGAAGAGGTTATGGAGGTATTTTCACATATAGATACAGTATTTTTCGAGATACTGCCGCTCACACTTGAGGAGCTGTTTATAGCGGAAACGGAGGAAGCTGGATATGACGTCAGAAAACTCATTATTTCATAAATTCATGGTCCTGCAGTCAGATATCACAAAACGCCGCAGGTGGGTAGTGCTTTTAGCCTTTGTTACATACCTTCTGTATGATATGGGAGCTATGGCACTGTTTCTGTCAGAAAAGATGGAAAACCAGAAGGTCAGGATAGACAGAGCTGCTGAGATCCTCGGGGCATACAGTCCTAACGGGGTGATAACGATAGTCGGCTCGGTCCTGCTTGCAGTTGAAGGATTCAGCTGGCTGATGAACAGACAGAAGCTGGATTTCTATGAGAGCCAGCCGGTTTCGAGGAATGCTCACTTTTTCGGAGTAGTCATTAACAGTACCTTTATCCTGCTGTTATCGCATCTGGCAGGAACCCTTGGAGGAATAGCTGTGGCAGCAGCCCGGAGATCCATGACTGCGGGAGTCGCGTCATCAGCGTTTGGCGCTGTACTGAGGGATCTCTGCCTCTATGCGGCAGTTTTTTCGATGTCGATGCTCGCGGTAATGCTTACCGGGAATATTATCGTATCAGTCATAGCGGCAGCAGTGATCCTGGTCTACGAGAAGGT
>JBJELA010000365.1:0-5864 GCA_051878915.1 Candidatus Weimeria sp. | reverse complement strand
GGCTGCCATGAAGATGATCAGCAAATCAATGGCAGTCAATGGTGGCGGTGTGGCATATACGAACCCGGAGGCCATAAAAAATGTCATGAATATGTTTGATGAGGATGGTGATATCAAGAACCCTGTCACAGGGCTTTCCGGACTAAATGTCACAGAAGAGAACATATCTGAAAAGAAAAGGCTAATCTCAATTCCAGAGAGTAATAGGCAGGAAATGTTCGATGTGACAAAAAGAGAGTTTATTGCTGGTAATGGGGATTATAGTGGAGAACTCACAAAGAGAAGCGATGTCTACACTAATCTTTACAGAAATACTGTAAAAAAAGACCGGCTAGCTGCCGGAAATACGATGCAGCAGTATGAAAAGGCATATACCAATGCACTTGAGAATGCAGTAAGGGAAGTACAGTCCGACTGGAAACCAGGCAAGCTCCTTTCAGGGGATGCAGTACGTGCTGCACAGAAAGTAACCAGGGAAGATGTTGAAAGCAGTATGTCTTTATATGGAATAGACACTAAAGCATAAAAAAGTGAGGTACAAAGCCTTAAACGGAAACTCTACAACTGCATACAGGACATGCTATTCGATAGGTACAGCAACAAAGGTTCAGCTGGTTCTTAATGTATCGAGCGGTAGTGATCCGTTTACAATTACGGTTACAAGTCCGTCTGGGACAGAGGCGACCATTACTCCGTCAACAAAAAGTGCCACTTATGATCTCACCAGTTACTTTTCAGGTGAGTCAATAAAGGGGAAATGGTATATTGTGCTCATAAACTCGGGATATACATATGACACTACAAAAATATATCCGGCAACAACGGTTACGCCGACTATTAAGATCACCTACAATAGCTAAAGGCGGTGATTGCCAGATAAAGAATAGATAGCGAATCAGGCAATGTATGTGAGGATAATAAGATGAATACTATTACAAGGAACAAAATGATCACAACGGTACTGGCAGTAATAACAGCGCTGGTATTGATTATGAAGTTATCAAATTGTATTAAGGCAGATGCAGCGACATATACTGACAAGGAGCCAAATAACACTTATAATGATGCACAGGCTATATCGAGGAACACGCAGACACCAATGCAGTTTCATTCAAGCAGGTCAAATAACTATCGTGATGTGACTGGAACACTCTCTCATGATGATGAAGATTGGTATTCGGTATATTTATATTCAGATGATGAGAATTATCTTGATCTTAATTCTGGATATGGGACAATAATCGTATCAGTATATAGATCATCAGATATAGATAATCCTATTGATGAATATGAATTTCAGAAATATGGCACAGAAATTGTAGAGCTGAATGTTCAGACTGATGGAGTATACTATTTAAGGGTACATCATGCGGTAGTCAGCAGAGATGCAACATATACATTTACAATTGGGAATCCAAGATACTACACAGATGCATATACTTATACTTTTAACGCAATTACGCTGCAGCCAAGAGCAACATGGTCGGATACAATTAACCTGGAAACAATATCAAGAATACCGGAAAAAGCAATAGGCTACGAGGTAAGCGTAGGTGGATGCACTACATCTGTAAGCTCAAAGAGATATTTTTATAATGACTTCTTTAATAGCTGGGTCTCAACCAAGTCTACATATAATTATAGTCTTTCTGTGACGGATTCATCCAGACTTGACCAGACATGGGGAGCAAAAATTATATCAACAAGCTCGTCACCAAAAACATTTTCGCCTAATCTGACAATAAGATACATTGCACCATATTTGCCTTAGATAATGTATACTTGTAAGGCTTATTATGGAGGTGGTTAAGTGAAAACTGTAATGACAGGGTCAGATACATTTATTGACAGGGTAAAAAAATACATACGATATGAGTGTGAAAGCTCAATAAAAAAAACAAGACTGCAGATGTTGTCTACAGCAGACTCAAAAAAGCGGGATACTCTTAATATTTCAGAACAGGCGCACAGCTTTTCTAAGAAAAGAATTGCCGCCCTGATTGACAAGAGTGCGAGTGTTTTGAAGAGTGAGTTAGAATTTTATTTTTCTAATTATAATAATCCTTCTGCTGTTCTTGATGCAATTAATTTCGGAGAAAATGTTGCATGCGGGTATAATCCGGATTTCAAGGATTATGGAGTGATTTCTTTTGACTTGAACGGAAGAAGACAGATTGTGCCTAATTATGCTGTACCAAAAATAAATAGTAGTTCACTTCCTGCGATAAAAGCCCAGAACAATAACCTGAAACTTGACAATAGAGCATATTATTGTTGGCATACGTCAAGTGGAGATAATTATACGTGGACGGTGAATAACGGAAGAATAAAATGGGCTGAGTCTGAGTCGCTGCTTTATGAGGCCGATATTACCGGAAGACCTGGAAATAATCATGCATGGGAAATGCGAAAGGCATCCGGAATATTGTCAGATCTCGCACGAGGAAAAAGTCTGTGGGGATATAGCAATCAGGATGTTATCTCGACCTGCAGTAAAGTCGGAATAAAAAAGGGATTTTTTTCAGTAGATGCCGGAGATGGGAAACATTCATATATACTTAAAGACAACGGCAGTGTTGTTAATGTAGACAAAAAAATTGAGCAGCTGAATAAAATGAACTGGATTGAAATGGGATATAAGGCAGGAGATGAGATTGATGTGTACGGGAAAAAGTACACAATAGCTGAGAATGGGCATATAAATGTATCAGCAGATGATGAATTTACTTCACAGGAGATAAGGTATCCATCAAAATAAGCAGTAGCAATTAAGTTGAGATCTAATGCATCAAATAAAGATGAATATGTTTGCATCTCAGATATCAGGAATTATAACAGGTAATAATACTAAAAGTACAAGCGGGATGTCACCTGACTGGTCAATTATACCGAGCAGTGGTATGAACAGGAGGAGTGATCAAGAAATAATGAGTGATATATAAAGGCTGGCATCCGAGCAACTGAATACCAGGGATAAAACAGAACTGAAGCTGATAAATGATCAGAAGATCAGACTTCAGGCTGAATATATCTCAGATGTATCTCCGGATAGAAAATCACTTTATAGAGAAGCGAGGAAAACAATTAAAAAACAGGGTTTGTCAGAAAAAAGTCAGGCAGTGGGAGGGAAAGACACGCTGCTTTACTATTTGAGCAGTGATTCAATGATGAATACAGATAAGGATCTTGCTTCAAAACGTTTTCCTGTTTCAGGTGGGGCTTATATCAATTTTCCTGCATTAACGACGGGTGGTGATTTATCGTGCTCTTAATCCGGTAAATGCAGCTGCAGGGTACGATGCATCTCAAGGTATTCAAAATTATATACCCGGGAGGGATAATTCAATCACAAATAGTATAGTTGATAGACTGATAAATTGTGGAATGGCTGATACCTCAGGCTGTTTATTTTTCCCTTCGTATGCCAAAGGTACATCCGGAGCAACTGGAAAACGTGCAAGTGTACAGCTAAAACAATATGGTTCAAAAAAACTAGCTGAAAATGGATACTCCTATAAACAAATTTTAAATTATTACTATAGTGGATCATCAGTTTCTTATGGTGATGTAAATCTTTTCGGATATAACATAGGGTATTGAATATGAAGTACAAGGTAAGATTTTTAAGGATAATAATAATTATTGCTGCTATTCTGGCATTTTGTATGATTGCCTGTTTCTGGAGACGTGCTGGCTATCGGGACTACTCTGTAGACAGCAGTGGATCCTATCTCCTGTATAAGGGAAAAAAGATTGGTGACGTTTACGGTACAGACAATCCTGATTATGCATCAAAGGATGATTTCCCCTATGTCATATATGGAGTGCACTCATCTAATGAAAAAGTTGTTTTCCTTTTCGAAGCAAACGGATATAAATGCTACAAAGCAGAGGTAAACATTGAACCTTCAGCAGCGGAGACTGAAGAAGGGAATACACAGTATGAGAAAAAGGTCTTTTATGAATTGACCAACTTACATAAGGCCGTCGGTTTTGAACTTACTGATCAAAGATATTATACTAAAAACTTTGAAACATTTTTGAAAAAAACGGCAGAGGATATGTAAACAGAGTCATAATATATAATGTTAATGACGCGGCTTGCTGTCCCTAAACTGACGGGTTTTACTGTCGCTGTTCTGACGAACTTGGTGTCATGAGTTTTGTTTTTTTATTGCCAGGCTCAGGAAGTTCCCGGGCCTGGTATATTTGATTCTCTTACTGCCTTTTACAACATGAGATCAAGTATGTCTGATGCTTTCGCGACTGCCTCAGAGATGCTTATCACATCTGCTTCGTGGATGTCATGACTGGATCTCTGTATGCTTTCCCTGTTCCAGAACTGGACGTGTGGAGATACTATCTCACAACCGACCTTCCAGTTCGGGACACACAGGAATCCTCCGTTTATCCAATTCCCAAAGATGATATGAAAACAGCTCCCACAGGCAGTAGTCTCTATCTCATATGCCTCTATCATATGGATAACGCGTATCTCATTTGACCATTCGGACAGCAATGTATTTTTCCATGAAATCTGAATGTCATCGGCTGATCTCTGTTCATGGTACCACCATGTATGGGCCGCTTTTTCAGTATAATATAACGCCAGTTCACAGAAAATTCAGTTGATTTTCTGACTTCTGCTGTTTATAATGAGCTTAAGACAGAAAGCTATTGTGAAACCTGCAACTACTTTCCACGATAAAAGGGGAGGATCAGAATTGAACAGTGAGATTACTAATGCCGTAGATGCGGCTGACGACAAGGCGCAGTATGATGCCTGCGCGAAGAGACTACTGGCGAATAAGAGCATTTTGGGACATATCCTGGTTAATACTATTGATGAGTTCAAGGGGATGGCGCCAGAAGAGGCTGAGAAGTATATCGAGGGCGATCCGATCATAAGCGCTGTTCCGGTGGATCCAGGGTTAACGAATGCTGAGAAAAGGGATCCATCGGGCAAACGACTGGTAGGACTGAATACTGAGAGTGCTGAAATCAACGAGGGCATGATCAGGTATGATATCATTTTCTATGTACGAATGAGAGAATGTCTCTCACAGATAATTGCGAATATTGAGGCGCAGAAGGACAATCCGAAATCCTATAAGATATTGAACCGGGCTATTTATTATGTATGCAGGCTTATATCATCGCAGAAAGAACGTGATTTTGAAAATTCAAACTATGATGATATCAAGCAGGTTTACAGCATTTGGATCTGTATGAACATGGACCATAACAGCCTTTGTCACATCAGTTTAACTAAGAAGGATTTGCTGGAACCGTGTGACTGGGAGGGCAATCTCAACCTTCTGAATATAGTCATGGTTGGTGTTACGGATGAAGTCCCTGAGCGCGATAAGAAGTTCGGGCTTCACCGGCTTATAAGCGCGCTGTTGTCGAACGAATTGCCAGAACAGGAAAAACTGGATATAATAAAAAAAGAGTATAACATTCCGATTGAAGAGGAAATCAGAGAGGATGTGAGTGTCATGTGTAATCTGAGTGAAGGCGTTTGGGAAAAGGGAATGAAAAAAGGAATGGAAGCGGGAATGAAAAAGGGTATGGAGAAAGGCGCTATAACGGAAAGAGAAAAATTTATTCTAAGCATGCATCAGAAAGGCTTTTCGTTGGATCAGATTGCGGATGTAGCGGGAATCAGCACGGATGAGGTGAATTCTGTAATCACGAAAAAAGCGCCAGCTATGGCTTAGGCGTTGTATAACTGAAACTATTTTTCAGGCGGCAGAACAGTGGTAGTGTTCTGCCGCCATTTTGTTGCCCATCATAGTTTTTTGCAGGCACAGTTTCCAGTGAGCCTGGCAGATCAGTGAACGAATGCTAGAATCAGAAGCGGC
>JBJELA010000364.1:0-5900 GCA_051878915.1 Candidatus Weimeria sp. | reverse complement strand
CCGACAGGACTCTTCTGGCTCATCCTTCCTATCGCAGTCTCCGCCATTATCATCGTGTAGCCGAAGGTGGCTGCAAGTATGATATACACAAGAAGGTATGTACCGCCTCCGTACTTCGCGCACAGATACGGAAACCTCCAGATATTGCCCAGACCAACGGAAGCACCCGCTGCCGAGAGTACAAAACCTATCTTGCCGGTGAAACTGGCTCTTTTTTTCATGACTTATTCTTTCCTTTCCCAAAAAATAGAGCTGTGCGAACACAGCTCTAAAAAACAATTCTTACCTGGCATCTGCACCAAGCTTCAGACATCCCATGATGCCCTGGTCATCATTCAGGCTGGCGGGCACTATATAGTGCTCCATATCCTTTACAGTACTGTTCTGAATATAGCCGTTCAGAAGTTCTGCCGTCTTCTCTCTTATCAGAGGAAAAAGCTGTGTCTGGTGCATGACACCTCCGCCAAGGATAATGATCTTCGGTGCCAGGAAAAGTGTCGTGCTTACCATGCACTGTGCCAGGTAGTAGGCTTCCAGATCCCAGACCTTACTGTCATCCTTCAGATCAATGGCCTTTCTGCCCCAGCGCTTCTCTATCGCGGGGCCTGCTGCCATTCCCTCAAGGCAGGCTCCGTGGAACGGGCAGATGCCTTCAGGCATCGGATCATCCTCTCTTACTCTAAGGAGCATGTGGCCAGCCTCAGGATGCATGGCTCCATGCACCAGATTCCCGCCGCTCATGATGCCGGCTCCAATTCCTGTACCTATAGTGAAATATACAGCGTCTTTAAGTCCCTTAGCCTGTCCGTATGTGACCTCACCCAGAAGAGAACCGTTCACATCAGTATCAAATCCTACCGGAACATTCAGCTTCCTGGCAAAATACCCTGCGATATCCGTATTCTTCCAGGCAGTCTTCGGTGTGGTCGTGATATAGCCGTATGTATCGGAATCCCTGTTCAGATCCACCGGACCGAAACAGGCGATACCCAGCGCCTCTATGCCCTTTCCCTCAAAATACTTAAGCAGCTCAGGCAGAGTCTCTTCAGGAGATACCGTAGGAAAAGACTCCTGTTCATATATAGCTCCGCTCTCATCTCCGATGGCGCAGACCATCTTCGTGCCGCCCGCTTCAAGTGCCCCTATTTTCATATTAATTACCTCCAGTTCTTTTTATAACTATGATTATAGGTAAAATGCACCCTCACGTCAATCTGAAAAAAACCTTTGACAGGATCAGGGAATTGAGAAAATGTCGCCATTCACGGAACCTCTCCAATCAGATTCTCAAAATTTTTTCATATTTTTTACTTGACTTTTCGTGAAAAAGGTGTAATATATAATCAGTAATGATAATTATTACTGATAAGGAGCAAGCGATATGAAGAGATTTTCAAAACGCCGACAATGCATTCTGGATAATCTCGAGCACAGAAAGGATCATCCAACTGCAGAAATGGTTTACAACTCAGTCAGAGATGAGATCCCGAATATCAGCCTTGGAACCGTCTACCGGAACCTGAGGGAGCTGGCTGCGGAGCAGATGATCATTTCGTTCACGCAGAACGGGAAGGAGCATTTCGATGGAAACAACCATCCTCATATGCATCTGTGCTGCAACGTATGCGGGAAGATCGAGGATTTTCCCCTGACCGATGACGAGAGTCTGACTAATACCGACAAAGGTTTTGAGATCAGAAATGTGATAATCCAGGGCATCTGCAGTGACTGCAAAAGAACGCAGTCCGAATAAACTGATATCTGCTCTCCCATCCGGGAGATATGATATATCGTAACAAAGGTATGTAATTATTTTTTAAGGAGGTAACATTATGGCAAAATGGGTATGCAGCGTATGCGGATATGTATATGAGGGTGAGCAGCCACCTGCACAGTGCCCTGTATGTAAGGCACCAGCTGAGAAGTTCGTTAAGCAGGAAGGCGAAATGACATGGGCTTCAGAGCACGTAATCGGTGTTGCAAAGGACGCTCCTGAGGACATCAAGGCTGACCTTCGCGCTAACTTCGAGGGCGAGTGCTCAGAGGTTGGTATGTATCTGGCTATGAGCCGTGCAGCTATCCGTGAGGGATATCCTGAGATCGGTCTTTACTATGAGAAGGCCGCTCACGAAGAGGCTGAGCATGCTTCTAAGTTCGCAGAGCTTCTTGGCGAAGTTGTTTCACCTTCTACTGAAGAGAACCTCCGTGTAAGAATCGAGGCAGAGAACGGCGCTACTGCTGGCAAGACTGACCTCGCTAAGCGCGCAAAGGCCGCAAATCTCGACGCTATCCACGATACAGTTCATGAAATGGCTCGTGACGAAGCAAGACACGGCAAGGCATTCCAGGGACTCTTAAAGAGATACTTCGGAAAGTAATATATGAAAACAGGGACAAACCCGTTTTTCATATTTTTGTCTGAATATTAATAATGGGACAGGCTCATTTCAATCCTATGATGATCATCAGGATATGAAATGGTCTGTCCCTTTTTAATGGCAGCATCGAGGATTCTAATCACACTTTTTCCGCCTTACACCTCAAGCGGACATAATCCGCGAACCAGACACCGTTTTCACAGAGCCTTGGTCTGAGCTCCTCCACTGACTCACGGATAATCTGCTCAGATTCATCTGCATCCATTCCCTGAAACGGAGCTTTGACGAACATTTTTATCCAGTCGTAAAGGCCATCCGCTCCAGAAAGCTTCGTCTTTCTGTCAAAAAGCAATGCGGTTCTTACGAGAAAACCTGCTTTTTCCAAAAGAGAGGTGTATTCACCAATGGTAGGAAAATAGAACGGGAACTGGTACTCAAGTCCTCTCCTCTCAAAAGCGCGCCGAAGGCTCTCGTGAATCAAGGCATTGTTGCCCTTTCCACCCATCTCAAAAACAAACTGGCCGCCAGGTTTTAAGGCCTCATGAACACACCTTAGCATATCCGGCTGTCGTTCCACATTTATCCAGTGAAAGACGGCATTTGAAAAAACTACATCCACCTGTTCATTCACTTTGAAATCACAGGCGTCTCCCTTGAAAAATCTAATTCCCTGATAATCTTCCCTTGCCTTCTGAATCTGGCTCAATGAATCATCCATGCCAGCCACGTCAAAACCAGACTGACGCAGCTGGGCAGTAAGTTTACCATTTCCGCAGCCGAGGTCTAAGCAGCTCATGCCTTCTTTTTTCCTGTCTATCAGATCAATCAGAGCGCTGCCGTAGTCAGCCACAAAAGAAAAATGTCTTGAATAATTGTCTGAATCCCAATTAATATTGCTCATTTTTTAAATCCTTTTGTAAACCCGTCATCTCTTCAAAATAAATCCAGCGTATTCGTCAGATATATCTCTTCTCGTACCACAAGCCGGTACTCCGGTTTTGTCAGGTAGTACAGGAGAAATTCAAGTATCAGCGCGCTTCCAAGGCTGCGCCCTTCGATCTTGAAGTTGGAAAATCCCATCGGCACATATCTGTTAATTATATCTTCTACGCTGATAAAACCTGGATTTTTCATGGCCCTTGAGAATCTGTATCCTTCTGATGCAAAGCGTGATGGACAGGTGTGATGCTCTTGTTCTCCCAACGCTATGCGGCTTACTGCTTCATAGCATTCCCTGCGTTTACTGCACCCAAAGTCACAGCACTCGTTGCACAGAAACTCACTCTTGTCCTTCTCTTCCTGTGAAAGCTCCGCCAGTTGTGGATATTTTTTGTTCAGCCTGAAATCAGCCACTACATACCGAAACTCCGGCCTGTCCAGCTCCTTCCTGAAATCGCCGAAATCGGTCAGAGTCTTCGTAGTCGATGACACCAGATAGAGCTCCGGATATTTCTCCTTAAGATACTTTGTCAGAAGCTCAGAGTGAACTATAACGCCGTTTTTATTTTTTCCGGAGGAAGCAAACCTTCTGCACAGGTCGTTGCAGCGCCTGTCCGAAAGGTGTTCCTCCGTAAGCAGACTGTTGCTGAAGGTAAGCCTGGCACTGATCCCGTACTCTTCTGTGAGGGCGAGCACATCGTCGCAATCCGTGTCTGCTTCACTGATCCTTCCGCCACTCCAGATACAGTCCGCAGGCGCTCCATAGATAGAGCCAATCTCGCACCACGGATAAAAATATTCCCTGTGATTGAAAAAGAGCGGCAGAAAGAGCCTGTACAGCTCATAAAATTCAAACAATCCCGGCAAATGATAAGACACCTTCTGATTTTTCATCGTGCTCTCCATCAGTCTATTTCGTCATTCTGGAATCTCGACAAGTGCTCGTACGGAAGGATCTGTCTGCCGCGGTACAGTCCGCAGCCGTCATTTATCAGGAAATTGCTGGCAGCCGTGAACATGTTTACATCTACCTTTGACAGGTCGAGGTTCTGGAGATTCACCACCCGTTCATAAGCCTCATCAAAATAAACGCACTGCCCCTCCGGCACAGCCTGCCGTCTTGCCCTCTCTTTTTCCTGAGCAGCCTCATAGGCCTTGTGATTCGCGATCCCTATTTCCGCAAAATCATCCATAGCTTTAGTCCTAAGCTGTACCTCGGTATAGAACCGTGACATATTGTCATACAGAGTGATATGAAGCGACCTGTAGCCGACATCCTTTTCATTCGCGATGTAGTCCTTGTAATATGGCCTGACATTTTCATCCATCAGCTCAGACTGATTCGGCAGCTCTTTATCTGATAATTCCGGTGTAAAGCCAAGTTCCTCCAGAAAATCCGGAAGCCTGTTTGCTATCTCGTACAGAAGGTGCAGCTCAACCTTTTCAGGATCATCTCCCGGCTTTAAATGACATTTTGGCATCGAGATTACTATCCTGTAGGCGATCAGGTCCCTGAATCTGTTGACCTGATTTTTGATTGCAGACAGGTGTGGAAACTCGCCGTGCTCCTGATAATATTCGTAGATAAAGCCTGAGATGTAGCCGTTGAATTTTTCCTCAGCCCTGATAAGAGATTTGATCCTTCCATGAAAAGTAAACGCCAGATATGGGTATTCCTGGGCCATATACTTGTAAAACTCCCTGATCCTCTGAGACTGCGAGGTGAGGAAATCGTTGTGCTCGAGCATATCTATCATCTGAAAAAGAAAATTCGCGTGGGCAAAATCCACCTGATTTCCTGTTTTCTTAGCACTCTTCTGCAGGTCTGCCGAATAGCAGTGCAGTATTTTTAAAACTGTATCTCCTGAAAATAAATAATCTGTCAGCTGAACCATAATCTTATCCTCTGTGGCAGCGGACTGCTCCGCGCCTTAATGTTAATATGCAGGTACTATTGTACCAGGTCGTTCCTGTTCAATGAAATGTTCCGGCATAAAATCCTCCTGCATTTTCACATTGACATGAACGATTTATTATTTTATATTTTAACATGTAATTGCAGTTCAAACAATTAAAAAGAAGTATTTGAAGGAGGCAATGGATGTATAATTTCAGATTTTACGTACCGACCAAAATTTACTTTGGTAAGGGACAGATCTCCCATCTGTCAGAGCTCAGTGATTACGGCAGCAGAGTCCTTATGGTCTACGGTGGTGGAAGCATCAAGAGAAACGGCATTTACGACAATGCCATGAAGATTCTTGATGACGCCGGGATCAAAGTATTCGAGCTTGCCGGCGTTGAGCCTAACCCTAAGATCGAGACAGTCCGCAGGGGTGTTGAAATGTGCCGGAATGAAAAAATAGACATGGTTCTCGCAATTGGCGGCGGAAGTACTATTGACTGCGCCAAGGTCGTTGCCGCCGGCGCGAAATATGACGGAGACGCCTGGGACATCGTACTCGACGGTTCAAAGGCCAAAACAGCGCTTCCTGTTTTTTCAGTACTTACTCTCTCAGCAACAGGCTCAGAGATGGATCAGTTTGCTGTTATTTCTGATATGTCTAAAAACGAAAAGTGGGG
>JBJELA010000363.1:0-5902 GCA_051878915.1 Candidatus Weimeria sp. | reverse complement strand
ATGCGCTGTCCGGCTCACCCATCGATACCCAGACGTCTGTGTAGATGACATCAGCTTCCTTGCAGGCCTCTTCGACACTCTCGGTAAGAGTGATGCTTCCACCGCTTCTGGCAGCCTCTTTCCTGCTGTACTCGACGAGCTGCTCATCCGGAAAATACTTCTTATTGGTGCAGGCTACAAAGTCCATGCCGAGCTTTGCGCAGGTGACCATAAGCGAATTGCCCATGTTGTATCTGGCGTCGCCCATATATACGAACCTGACGCCGCTGAGTTTTCCGAGATGCTCCTTAATAGTCAGCATGTCAGCTATCATCTGTGTCGGGTGGCTCTCATTGGTAAGGCCGTTCCAGACCGGAACTCCGGCGAACTGCGCCAGCTGCTCCACTATCTCCTGGCCGAATCCTCTGTACTCGATACCATCGAACATCCTTCCGAGGACTCTCGCTGTATCCTTTATGCTCTCCTTCTTTCCGATCTGAGAGCCTGACGGATCGAGGTAGGTGGTATTCATTCCCATATCGTGGGCAGCAACCTCAAATGAGCATCTCGTCCTGGTGCTCGTCTTTTCAAAAATAAGAGCGATATTTTTACCGCGAAGATAATCAAGCTGTGATACTCCATCCTTCTTCTCTTTCTTAAGTCTGGCTGAAAGGTCGATAAGTCCTGTGATCTCGTCAGCGCTTAAGTCTGTCATCTTTAAAAAATTCTTTCCGTATAAATCCATGTGGTCTCCTTTTAAAACAGTATTCTATGATTATACACCATTTCAGTCACTTCGCGCAGCTTTTTTTGATTTCTTCACTTCATACATCGCGTCATCGGCATGATTTATACAGTCGTTTACGCTCTCATCCGCTCCGGGAACGTGCTCGTAATATCCTACCGAAATCGAGAAAGAAATAGGCAGCTCATTTTTCTCCTCGGTGATTTTTACGAGAGAATCAAAGGCATACTTGAATCTCGAAAGCTCATCCCCGTCCCTGAAGACCGCGATAAACTCATCACCGCCCCATCTGCCATAGAACCCGAATTCCTGATGGAAAGTCTCCTTTATCACATTCGCCGCCTGCTTTATCAGGGCGTCTCCGACCTCGTGTCCGAAATTGTCGTTTGCTTTTTTCAGGCCGTCTACATCAAAGAACGCGACAGCGTACCATTCATCAGCGGTTATCGCTTTCATTTTTCCGGTGCAGAAAATACGGTTCGGAATGCCGGTAAGTAAATCGGTGAAGGCTAATTTTTCCAGCTCGTCCTGCTCCGCCTGCGTCCTCACGTCCTCGAAGATCCTCTGCATCGTGGATATGATAAGCGTGATGATAAGGACCGCAAGACCAATAGACGCGTAATCGACACGGGCCAAACCCATAAGACTGCCCGGAAAAGATTTCAGAGGCATAAGTCTTATCGCTATGATCTGAATAACCGCAAACGCCATTCCAATCGAGATACCGACCAGAAGCGATGACTCGAAGCCGTTTCTGTTTTTTCTGGTCCCTTCTATAAAAAGCCACAGGCTGACTAAAAATATCACCGCTATCAGCACCTGCTGCATCGGAAGCGTGTCACAGAGCGGGATAGTGCCTGAGAGGCCCAGGGCAAAAGCTATAACGCAGAGCAGCGACTGGATGATCCCAAGGGCTAAAACTATATGCCTCCGCTCCTTATCCTCTATCGAAAAATAGACAAATCCGATGAACGGCAGCGGTATCAGAAAGATCGCGTAATACTCTACCATCGCGTTGAATCTGATGTTTGTGGATATGATGTAAAAATAACGGTTGTAGCCGAAGTACCAGACGCACAGGAGAAAGGTCGCGAGACCTATGAAGGTGGTAAGTATACTGCTTTTCCCGCCTCTTCTGATGATAAGGCTGTATAAAAACAGAAAGATCCCCACTACCATAAACACGCCGAAAATAATGAACTTGACGCCGTTACCCTTCAGCGGGAGCATTATGGACTGATCTGTAGAAACAAGAGTAAACGCGGCATTCTGGAGAGTCCCTGTCTGTTCATGCTCTGTAAGCCTGAGGTGCAGAGTCTTTCCCCACATCGACTCAGGCACGCGGAAATTCACATAGACATTTCCGATCTGGCGATGCCTTCGAGCGAGATCACCGCCATACGAATAGAGTGTCTTGCTGTCTGAACTGACCTCTATCTCAGCGTTATATACATAGAAGCAGATATTTGTACTGACAAATGGTCTTCTGGACGGAAGGCTGATATAGGCGTCGAGGATATCTCCCTTTGAGAGCGTCCATCGTTTCGGCGAAACGCCGACGTCCTTTTTGCCGTTCGATCTGGTGATGATCCCGACGATCTGGCTGTTGTCGATGGTATAAGTATCGATTTTGCTCATGCCCATGGTAGTTGTACCAAAGTAGAGAATCACAAACATCAATACCATTAATATCGCGCTTGCTACTATTGTCTTCTTGCCAGTACCAGCCATATCCACCATCCTTCATTCTATATACGCTATCAGAATATTATAAATGTAGTAACTTTTCAAGTTAAATCTTTGTACATTTCTCTCTCTGGTCCTGAAAAGCTTGACAAAAGATTGTTTTCAGCTTTATAATAAAAAGAATTTTACCCATTTACTTTTTCCAGGAGATTTTCATGAGTTTATTTTTAGACGCCCTGCAAGACGCCTGTATAGACACCCTGAAGCTGATACCGTTTCTGTTTGTGACCTATCTGCTTATGGAGCTTCTCGAACGCCACACCTCTTCAAGGCAGGTTTCGATGATGACCAAGGTCGGAAGGTTCGGTCCTCTTATCGGTTCAGCTGTCGGAGCCGTGCCGCAGTGCGGTTTTTCAGCGGCTGCATCGAGCCTGTATTCAGGCGGGCTTATCTCTGTCGGAACGCTGATCGCCGTCTTCGCCTCGACCTCTGACGAAATGCTCCCTATTTTTATCTCGGAGCAGGTCCCTCTTGCAAAAATGGCCGCTATCGTCATAACAAAGGCTGTCCTTGGCATGATAAGCGGCTTCGGCATCGACTTTATCGTAAGCCACACCAGATACCACATAAAGTCTGAGAAGCATATCCGCGATATCTGCGAGCGCGAGCACTGCGGAAGCGCCGAGGATGAACACACCAATGTCTTCGTTGCCGCCTTAAAGCACACCCTGCAGATCGTGATCTTTGTCTTTATCCTGACTGTTATCCTGACTCTTATCGTCGAGAATTTCGGAAAGGAAGCAGTCGCGTCAGTGATCGCCGGAAGCCCGGTCCTCGGTGTCTTCTTATCGACTCTTATCGGACTTATCCCGAACTGCGCCGCCTCTGTGCTCATCACACAGCTCTATATCGAGGGGCTTATGAGCGCCGGGCAGATGATAGCCGGCCTGCTCGTAGGCGCCGGAGTCGGCCTTATGGTCCTTTTCAGAACGAACAGGAACCACATGAAGGAAAATATCGTGATCACCATTATGCTCTACATCGTCGGAGTATTCTGGGGACTGATCTTTGAAGGACTGCATATCGCTTTTTAAAAAATGAAAGAACTATCTATTGGAAACGTAAAGCTTTCCAACCCTCTTATCCTCGCGCCGATGGCGGGCGTTACCGACCTGCCCTTCAGGCGCATCTGCCACGAAATGGGCGCCGGTCTCGTCTGCATGGAGATGGTAAGCGCCAAGGCTGTCTGCTACCATAACAAAAATACAAAGGAGCTTCTTGAAATCGCCTCTGACGAGCATCCTGTTTCACTTCAGCTGTTCGGTTCCGATGTGGACGCGATGGCTGAAGCCACCCGTATAATCGAAGATGTCCCATACGATATCCTCGATGTAAATATGGGCTGTCCCGTCCCGAAGGTCTTTAACAACGGCGACGGTTCCGCCCTGATGAAGGATCCTCTCCTTGTAGGAAAAATAGTCTCCGCTCTGGTGAAGGCTACTGACCGCCCTGTTACCGTCAAGATCCGCGCCGGCATCGATTCCGGGCATATCAACGCGCCCGAGATCGCCCATGTGATCGAGGAATCCGGCGGTTCCGCCGTCGCTGTTCACGGCAGGACCCGTGAGCAGTATTACAGCGGAGAGGCCGACTGGGATATCATCCGCCAGGTAAAGGAGACTGTCTCCATTCCTGTGATCGGCAACGGAGATCTGCGATGTGCTTCTGACATTAAAAAAATGTACGAAGTTACCGGCTGTGACGGCTTTATGATCGGCCGCGCCGCCAGAGGTAACCCGTGGATCTTCTCCCAGATACTTTCGGAGCTCGGGACCGGCGTACCTTCCGCCGCCCCGTCTGCACAGAAAGTCATGGATATGCTCTTAAAGCATGCCAGAATGGAAATAGAACTCAAGGGTGAAGACCGCGCCATCCGCGAGATGCGCAAGCACGCCGGCTGGTACACAGCCGGCCGCCGCAACGGGATCCGTTTCAGGCGGGTGGTCAACGAGATCCACACCTACAGCGAACTTGAAGATGTCTGTCGGGAATTCATGCTTTCCTGACAGAATAAGCCGGGGCGCAGGCCCCGGCTTTTATCATGCCTTCTTTATCTCAACTCTGTTGTTCTTATGATCCAGGTAGAAAAGGAACCTGCCGTTTTCATTTTCCCTGACGGCTACTTCCACTCCTTCTTCCACGTTCTCCGCTGCTGGCTTTACGCCGGCCTTTTTTGTCACCTCGCTCATGAAGGCTTTATAGAAATCAGGTGTTGACTGGGTGCCGATGTAGTAAACGCGGCCCTTGCCAAAGGCATTCTCTGTGATGACAGGGCTTCCCTTGTAGAAATCATCTGTGTAGATCCCGTCAACTGTCATGTCGCCTGCTTCTTCAGAGATCTGATATGCCGGACTCTTAAAGTAAGCCAGGTCTCCAAACTCTTTTCTGTTCTGCTCTATGAGCTTCTTAAGCTCTGATAACGGTCTGATCTGGTCGCAGATCAGATGTGCCTCGTACTCATTTCCGTTCCATTCGAAGTGGTTCGGCGCCTCCGGCGCAAGAGCGTCCTGCTCCTCTACCCAGAGTCCGAATAATTCCCTGAACGGGCCAGGGTAGCCGCCCTGATAGAACAGGTAGTCTTTGTCCACATATCCGGTCATCGCCGTTGCGACATAGGTGCCGCCGTTTCTGACAAAGTCTTCTATTTTTGCCGCATATTCCTCTGACGCCATGAAAAGCATCGGTGCGACTACGACCTTGTACTTCGTGATGTCGTCATCAGGTCCTATCACATCGACCGGGATGTGATTTTCAAAAAATGCCCTGTAATAGTTTATGCACTCACTCTTGTAGTCGAGCAGCTCATTCGGGCCCTGCAGCGCGTCGATCGCCCACCAGTTCTCCCAGTCAAATATGACTGCGGCTTCCGACGGTACAGTGCTTCCGAGGATATCGTTCATTTTTTCAAGGCGTGAACCGAGCTCTTCGACCTCGTCAAAGACTCTTGTGCCTGCCAGTCCGACATGCCCGATTACCGCTCCGTGCATGGCCTCGGCAGCTCCCTTTGACCTTCTCATCTGGAAAAACTGAACGGTATCAGCGCCATGTGCCACGGCCTCGAGGCTGTAGAGCGTCATCTGTCCCGGTCTCTTCAGCTTGTTTATGTGCTGCCAGTTCGTTACCGATGGTGATGATTCCATCATCGCGAATGGTTTCTGGCCGCCGACTCCGCGGATCAGATCATGTGCCATCGCAAGCTCCGCCGGATCCGTATCGAAATGCGGATAGCAGTCCCAGGATACGAAATCCGTGTACTTCGCCCACTTGCGATAATCTAGATCATAGAAGAACCACATGAAGTTCGTCGTAATCGGGATATCCGGGGTTATTTTTCTGATGGCGTCCCTCTCAAGCCTGTACTCTTCGAGCATTATATCTGAATTGAAACGCTTGTAATCGAGGAACTGTCCCTGAACCTCGGTTATCTTCTTG
>JBJELA010000362.1:0-5957 GCA_051878915.1 Candidatus Weimeria sp. | reverse complement strand
AAAGGCATTGAGAGGGCTGCTGTCTGAGCCTGAAACAGTTTTCGGTCTGTCAACCGTGTGCAGGCTGGCGTGCGGGAAGCTGTGGTCTGCGATATCCGGGAAGAATTCCCTGCCGCTTCCATCATCTATGATCTGCGCCGCGAAGAAGGTCTTTCCAATCTGCGCCTCATCGCCGGCGGCCGTTCCGTAATTGATATAGCGCGCGTCTGTGCCGTATCTGCCGAGGCAGAAGCCAGCGGCGGCGGAGGCGTTTATTTTTCCAGGGCCGGTGATAATGAGGCGGACGGCATCACCCTCGTACGTCTCGAAAATGTCTGATGACGCGTGCTTTAAAGAAAGCCGCCCGATCAGTGGAGCGGCTTCCTGCTTCATCGCGATAAATACCGTGATCATGAGTTTACTTCTTCCCTTACCTGGTCGTAGATCAGCTTCATCAGCCTCTCCCTGGCCTCTGTCGCGGCCCAGCCGATGTGTGGAGTTATTAGCAGCTTCTCCTGGTGCTTTACGCCAAAAAACGGACTGTCCTTTGCCATAGGCTCGACTGACAGCGTATCGAGGGCCGCGCCGCCGATCTCGCCGTTGTCTAAGGCGTCGGCCAGGTCCTGCTCATTTATGATCGGGCCGCGGGCGACGTTTACAAGGATAGCGTCCTTTTTCATAAGGGCGAAGGCTTTTCTGTCAAAAAGACCCCTTGTCCTTTCGGTCAGCGGCGAGTGAATGGAGATCACATCGGAGGTCCTTAAGAATTCCTCCCAGTCGAGACGTGGGTATTTTTCCGGGCGGTCCACTCCTGAAGTAGAGTAGTAGACTACCCTGCAGCCGAGGGCTGTGGCAATCTCAGCTGTCCGATGCCCGATGGCGCCTAAGCCAGCGATTCCCCACTGCGCGCCGGCAAGCTCATGGAATGTCTCTGCAAAATGCGTAAACATCCTGTCTCCGGCATATTTTCCGGATTTGGTGTATTCGTCATAGTATGGAAGGTGCTCGTACATATAGAGAGCGATAGCTATCGTGTGCTGCGCGACTGAATCTGTCGAGTAGCCCGCGACGTTGTGCCAGTGGATACCGCGGCTCTCAAGGTACGGGATGTCGATGTTGTTGACTCCTGTGGCCGTGACGCAGACGGCCTTTAAGTGCGACGCGCCGGAGACCGTATTCTCATTTACCAGAGTCTTGTTCACGATGAGGATATCGGCGTCCTTCGCGCGCTCCTGCACCTCTTCAGGGTAAGTGAAATCGTACTCGGTCACAGTTCCAAGCTTATTGAAAGCGCTCAGGTCCAGGTCAGAGCCTAAGGATTTTCTGTCTAAAAATACTATATTCATATCAATGCCTTTCTGTAATGAGCATAGTTTACCACAAAAAATACAGATCTGCATAAAAAACGGGTGGCATCGCCACCCGCTGTTTCAGGCATATACGTCAATCTGGGATCCTACTGCAGGATTTACCGACGTCTCGAGATCATGGGCCGTAGGGATAGTATCGATCATCGATACCTCACTGGCAGCCATATCCTGCGAATTCTCCAGTGTCTTTGACAGTACAGCCGTTCCGACCTGACTCAGAAGCCTGTTCTGCGAAAGGCCCATTGATAATGAAGCTATATCCATAACTGTCACCTCACTTCAATTTATTTACTGTTATGATACCACCGGGGGCAGATTCAGGCAAGCAGTTTTATGTAAAATCGCTGACCTCAGCTGATGTGTGGTGTCTGTTTACGACACTGCGTCCTGTTTTTCTACCTCTTTTCTGATATCCTCCACCACCTCAGAGAGCCTGTACTTCTTTAAGACATCCTCGAAATCCTTCTGGGCCTCTGCAAGCTTACCGTCTAAAGCAGTGTGAATATTCCGGCCGACAGGGCAGTCCGGGTTCGGGTTGTCATGAAAATTGAACAGCCTGTCATTATTTTTCTCGACTGCCTTATAGACGTCATAGAAGCTGATCTCATCGAGCGGCTTCCTGATCACGATTCCGCCGGGCCCGCGCCTGGTTTCGATGATCCCGGCCGCGGAGAGGTCGGACATGATATTCCTGATGATGACAGGATTGCTGCCGATGCTCGATGCCAGCAGGTCGCTCGTCACCTTTGTGTCCCTGCCAAAATAATCAACTGCCGCAAGTATATGAATAGCAATCGTAAACTTCGTAGAAATCTGCATATATTTTTTCTCCTTTAACTAATGTAATATAAAACATTTCATCCATTTTGTCAATATACTATTCAAGGCACCAATATTTAGAGAATTTTAATTGCATAATCTCAAAATGAGTCTAAAATTTTAATTATGAATGAAAAAAATAAAAGAGCCGTGGATATGCTCCACGGCGGCATTTTTAAGAAAATGCTCTACATCACGATTCCTATTTTTCTGATGAGTACCCTGCAGCAGCTCTTCAACGCGTCAGATACGGCAATAGTCGGTAATTTTTCCTCATCGGAGGCGATGGCGGCGGTCGGAAGCAACGCCCCTGTTATCAATATGATAGTCACCTTTTTCACAGGTCTTTCTGTCGGGAGCAATGTTATGCTCTCGCATTTTATTGGCAGAAATGAAGAGGAAAAAGTAAACGACGCCCTGCACACCAGCTTTTCAGTGGCACTTATCAGCGGCTTCATCATGCTCTTACTTGGACAGGTGATTGCTGTTCCGGTCCTTAAGCTGTTAAATACACCTTCACATATCCTGCCGATGGCACAGATGTATCTGAGGATTTATTTCCTCGGAATGCCGTTTCTTATGATCTATGATTTCGGCTCGGCCGTGCTCAGGTCCATAGGAGATACCAGAAGACCTCTCTATTACCTGATCGCTGCCGGTTCTCTTAATGTGGTTTTGAACCTTTTCTTCGTCATTGTACTGGGAAGAAATGCCGACGGAGTAGCCTGTGCCACCACGATTTCAAACGGCGTAAGCGCGTTTCTTACTCTTCGCGCGCTGATGCGTGAGAAGGGAATGCTTCACCTCGATTTCCGCAAGCTGTCATTCAAATGGAAGTATATCAGAAGGATCCTCTGGATTGGCGCTCCGGCCGGACTGGAGGGAATGATATTCTCGATTTCAAACGTCGTGATCCAGGCAGCGATAAACCTCTTCGGCTCAGACTGCGTGGCTGGAAACTCAGCCGCCCTGAACGTCGAGTATATCTGCTTCTTCATGGTAAACGCCACCTGCCAGGCCCTGATGACATTTGTCAGTCAGAACTATGCGGCGGGAAAGTATGACAGGTGCAGACGCACTACCTATATCGCCTTTGCGCAGGCGATAGGCTTTACAGCTGTACTGAGCATTGCCGCGTACCTGCTGAGAGTTCCTGTCATGTCGCTTTTCACACATGATCCTGATGTCATGAAGTACGCGATGATAAGGATGCTGTGGATCGCTCTGCTCGAACCGATGACAGCGCTCTACGAGGTTCCCGGCGCGTCTCTGCGCGGAATAGGATACTCATTTATTCCGACGATCATCACGATGCTTGGCTGCTGCGGCCTGCGTCTTTTATATATCCACGCGATGCTGCACAGATTCACAATCTTTTCCCAGGTGGTAGAGATCTATCCAATCAGCTGGGCTATAACAGGAGCTGCGATGATCGTCCTGTACTTTATTGTGACAAGGTACGTCTACAGGAAAAGAGAGGCCAGATGAAGCCTGATCTGCTGAAGCGCTTATGAGGCTTCCTCCCGTGTGATCAGGGTATCGGCCTGCTCTGCCATCCTGAGAAAATACCGATGCACCTCGGAATTACCTGATATCTCCGGATGAAATGAGATCGCAAGCTGGTTTTTATAACGGGCGGCAACTATATGGCCGTCGACCTCGGCGAGGACGTCAGTACCGTCCTTTACAGAAGAGATGTAAGGCGCGCGGATAAAGCACATCGGGATCCTTCCGATGCCTTTGAAGTCAGCTCTCGTATCGAAGCTTCCGAGCTGTCTGCCGTAGGCATTCCGCTTTACGTCCATTGGCATTGTGGCGAGATAGTCTGATTTCACGCCGTCTATTTTTTCAGATAACAGTATCTCCCCGGCGCAGGTTCCAAAAACCGGGAGGCCGCTTTTTATCATGCTTCTGAGCGGCTCCAGGATTCCTAAATCCTTTAAAAGCTTCCCGCAGGTCGTGCTCTCGCCGCCAGGAAGGACGATGGCATCTATGCCATCGAGGTCCTTTCTCTGGCGGATTTCAGAGGTTTCGGCACCGAGAGAGGAGAGCATCTTTTCATGCTCTATGAAAGCGCCCTGAAGCGCAAGAACTCCAATTTTCATTTTATGCCTCTTTCCTGATCGTATGTGTCAGATCGTTTTCTGGTATGATCATCATCGTGTTCCCTGGATGATCATTTACCTCTTTCTTCCATGATTGTCTGTATCTCCTCGGCGTTGATTCCTACCATGGCTTCACCGAGGTTTTCTGAAAGTCTTGCGAGCATATCGGGATCATTGTAGTTGGCCACGGCTTTTACGATCGCGTCAGCTCTCTTTTCAGGATCTCCTGACTTGAAGATTCCGCTTCCGACGAATACACCCTCAGCACCGAGCTCCATCATAAGAGCAGCGTCGGCAGGAGTTGCGACACCGCCGGCGGCAAAGTTTACGACCGGGAGCTTTCCGTTGTCGTGAACTGACTTTACAAGGTCGTAAGGTACCTGAAGCTCCTTCGCGGCCTCGAAGAGCTCATCCTCGCGCAGCGCTGTGAGCTCGTGAATCTGTCTGTTTATTTTTCTCATATGGCGCACTGCCTGAACTACATCCCCTGTACCCGGCTCTCCTTTTGTACGGATCATTGCCGCTCCCTCGGCTATCCTTCTTAAAGCCTCTCCTAAATCTCTTGCGCCGCAGACAAACGGTACTTTGAATCTGGTCTTGTCTATGTGGTAGACATCGTCTGCAGGAGAGAGCACCTCTGACTCATCGATGTAGTCGATTTCGATCGCCTGAAGGATCTCGGCCTCGGCAATATGTCCGATACGGCATTTTGCCATGACAGGGATAGAAACGGCATTCTGAATTCCCTTTATCATGGCTGGATCGCTCATTCTTGAAACACCGCCAGCTGCCCTGATGTCTGCCGGTATCCTCTCAAGCGCCATGACGGCGCAGGCACCGGCGGCCTCGGCTATTTTTGCCTGCTCCGGACTGGTCACATCCATAATGACTCCGCCCTTGAGCATCTGTGCCAGCCCTCTGTTTAACTGTATTCTGTCCTGTTCTGTTTCTGCCATGGAATCCTCCTTTGTCTAACTGGTATGTATTTTTTTATCGTTTCGATGGTAAATGTTATATCAGAATATTGAACATGAAAAAATATCCAGTTTAAGAAAAAATAATATGACCAGATTTCGGGCAGATCTATGGCTGAAAGGTATCTCTACTGGCCCTGACAGGAATCTTATGGCCGGGCGCGCTTTAATACGGGAAGCAATAATCAGGCCAGAAGGCTTGAATACGGCTTATCGCAGAGTTACAATTGAAGAAAACAAGGCTTTTATAGAAAGGATTTCATATGGAGATAGATAGTTCGGTTTATGTGGCGCCAGGCGCGTTTATCAGTGATGTGGTAACTCTTAAGAAAAATGTCTCGCTTTTTCCAAACGCGGTAGTTCGCGGAGATGAGGGAGCTGTATTTGTAGACGAGGACACAAATATCCAGGACTGCGCGGTACTGCACTGTGGAAACGGGTTTACAGTTCATGTCGGGAAAGGCGTAACTATCGGGCATTCCGCGATAGTGCACGGCTCAACTGTCGGAGACAATTCACTCATCGGGATGGGAGCGATCCTTCTGAATGGAGCGAAGGTCGGAAAGGACTGTATCATAGGCGCGGGATCACTTGTCACAGGAAAAATGGTAATTCCGGACGGCTACATGGCCTTTGGAAATCCCTGCCGCCTGATCCGCCCAATGACACCTGAGGAGATTGAGAGCAACCGCAAAAACGCCCGGCTCTAT
>JBJELA010000361.1:0-6002 GCA_051878915.1 Candidatus Weimeria sp. | reverse complement strand
TACTATTCACGGCACCTCCCCAATCAGACCGCAGACCAACCGCGCTTACGCGCGTCTGCCGCATCTTCGATGCTGAAAGTCTGCGGTTGTTGGGGAGGTTCCTGTTTCACAGGCGATTTTCACAATATTTTACTACTTTACGGCAACCAGAACGTTGAAGTATTTTCTCTGCCGCGATAGAATGATAACAGTTGAAGGGAACGAGAGGTTCCCTCCGCCGGATTCAAAAATGGAGGTGCACAGAGATGCTTTCTAAGTACATAAAGGAACTGGTTAATTACGGCATAAGTTCAGGTCTTACTCCTGAGTGCGAGCGCATATATACTACAAATCTCCTGCTGAGGGAAATGCATGAGGACAGCTATGACGATTCAGTAGTGACAGCTGATGAGCCGCTTGAGGATATTCTCGACGGACTTCTTGACGAGGCTGTAAAGAGAGGACTTATCGAAGATTCGATCACAGAGAGGGATCTCTTCGATACAGCTCTTATGAACTGCCTTACACCGAGACCGGCTGAGGTACAGAGGGTTTTCTGGGAAAAGTACAAGGAGTCGCCGGAGACTGCAACTGACTGGTTCTATGATTTTTCACAGAAGACCAATTACATCAGGACCTACAGGGTAAAGAAGGACCTCAGGTGGAAGACTTCTACTCCTTATGGAGACCTTGATATCACGATCAACCTTTCAAAGCCTGAGAAGGATCCGAAGGCTATCGCCGCCGCAAGAAACGCTAAGCAGTCTTCTTATCCGAAGTGCCAGCTCTGCATTGAGAATGAGGGCTACGCAGGAAGACTGAATCATCCTGCCAGAGAGAACCACAGGATTATTCCTGTCACTGTAAACGGCAGCAGGTGGGGCTTCCAGTATTCTCCGTATGTCTACTTCAATGAGCACTGCATTGTTTTCAACGGTCAGCATACTCCGATGAAAATAGACAGGGCGGCATTTAACAAGCTCTTCGATTTCATAGAGCAGTTCCCGCACTATTTCCTCGGCTCGAACGCCGACCTTCCGATTGTCGGAGGCTCGATCTTAACCCACGATCATTTCCAGGGCGGACACTACACCTTCGCGATGGAGAAGGCTGATTTCACGGATAAGTTCACGATTCCGGGCTATGAGGATGTGACCAGCGGGATCATCAAATGGCCGCTTTCAGTGATAAGGCTTCAGGGTAAGGACAGAGAAAGAGTTGTTGACTTAGCCGACCATATCCTCAAGGCCTGGAGAGGATACACTGACGAGAGCGCGTTTATTTTTGCGGAGACAGACGGCGAGCCACACAACACGATAACCCCTATCGCAAGAAAGCACGGAGATATCTATGAGCTCGACCTAGCACTCAGAAATAACATCACGACGAAGGAACATCCACTCGGAGTTTTCCATCCGCATGAGAACCTCCATCACATCAAGAAGGAGAACATCGGGCTTATCGAGGTCATGGGACTGGCGGTTCTTCCATCCCGTCTTAAGAAGGAGATTTTCGAGGACCTCGCGGACGCGCTTGTTTCAGGCGCTGACATCAGATCAAATCCTGAGCTCGAGAAGCACGCTGACTGGGTTGACGGGTTCAGGAATAAGTATCCACAGGGCTTTACAAAGGAAAATGTAGAGGGAATCCTTCGTGAGGAGGTCGGACAGGTATTCAGACAGGTCCTCGAGGATGCGGGAGTCTTCAAGCTTACGCCGGAGGGACATGAGGCATTTATGAGATTTATTAAGACACTTTGATATCAAAGAATAGGATATTTTTACAGGAAATAAGTGACGGGAAGTGCAGAAGAAACTGTACTTTCTGTCATTTTTTAGTTTATTTATTGTTTGAATGCGGCACAAATCCACAAATTAGAACAAAAAGTTCCAATTTTGAAATTCACTATTGACTAAAACGGCTTTTAACTGTATGATATATTTACTTAGCCTGTGGAGTTCAATTAGTATTGAACATTTTGCAGGATTAGAGAATAGTTGGAGGCAAATTTTTATGGAAGGCTCCGTGAGGATAATAAATATTGAAATTCAGAACTTCAAGAACGTGAAAAATGGATCCTTGAATTTAGAAAATAAGAGGAAAAATTATAAGGCAAGCGTTCTCGGATTATATGGGCAGAATGGTTCTGGAAAAACTGCATTAATTGATACTGTTCAGATTTTAAAGTGTCTTTTGTGTGGCCGTCAGGTATCAGATGAGTTTGCAGATTATATCAACATTGATGCAGAGTACGCACACATTCAGACAGAATTTCGGATTAGTTGTTCTGATTCTTCAGAGATTGACGTCTGGTATGAATTTTATATGAGAGCAGTTCATGATGAAACTGAGAAGAATATTGATATACCAGAATCAGAGGATGAAAAAAATAAGGTCGAGATTTTTAATGAGGTCTTGAGCTTTTCTTATAAGGGGAAAAATAAATCCGTACGAAAAAGTGCTTTTATTGATACAAGAACTTCAGGAGTTTTTGCACCAGCAAGCAAATACAAGCTGCTTTTTGGCGGAGATGCTGAGATGAAGCAGAAACTGACTTTAGCAAAAGCAATTGCTTCTGCAAATGGCCGTTCTTTTATTTTTTCAAGGGAGCTTATAAATAGCCTGAGAACAATTGAGAAGGACAGAAAAGAAGATACGGAGTTTATTTTTTTAAAAAATATTCTGGAAAGAATTATCCATTTTGGCAACTATGAACTTTTTGTCATGGGAACTTCAAATACAGGACTTATAAGCCTGAATGCACAGCCGGTTTCGTTTAAATATCATCATGGGAAGAAAAGTACTATTGGACAAATTCTGCTTCCGCTGAATGGACCAACAGAAATTGACGATCAGTCCTTTGAAGTAATCGATGAAGTTATACACAATCTCGATATCGTATTGACACAAATTGTTCCAGACCTTACGATACAGGTAAAGGATTTGGGATTGACAGTGTTGAAAAACGGACAGAAAGGACATCGTATTCAGTTGATGTCCGTAAGAAACAACAAAACAATCGCTTTGAAATATGAATCGGAGGGTATTAAAAAGATTATTTCAGTATTACAGCTTTTGATTGTTGTTTATAATGCCCCTTCAATTACGGTCGCTATTGACGAGTTTGACAGTGGAATATTTGAATATCTGCTTGGAGAATTACTGCGTATTATTTCAGAAAAAGGAAAAGGACAGCTTTTGTTCACATCTCATAATCTGCGGCCACTTGAGACACTGGATAATGGGTTTGTTGCTTTTACTACAACGAATCCTGACAACAGATATGTTCGTCTGACCGGAGTGAAAGCAAACAATAATCTACGGGATCTGTATTATCACAACATTGTACTGGGAGGACAGGAGGAAAAACTTTACGATCCTACAGATAATGCTGAGATTGCACTGGCATTTCGAGAGGCAGGTGAGATTCCTGAAAAATAAAAAAATAGTATTCATTATTGTAGAGGGGCCTTCAGATGATGAAGCGTTGGGAGTTATTTTTTCCAGATTTTATGATAAAAATGTTGTCCATGTAGAAATCATCCATGGTGATATAACATCTGATATTCGGACTAATGCTGGAAATATAGTTAGTAAAATTGGAAATATTGTAAGAGCATATTCTACAAGAAACCACTATACAAAAAAGGATTTTCAGGAAATCATTCATTTGATTGATATGGATGGAGCGTTTATTCCAGATGACCGCATTGTATTTGATGAAACAGCAAGTGAAAAACCATATTACACATTGAATGAAATCAGAACTGCCAGTCCTGAGAAAATCATTGATAGAAATAAAAGAAAAAGCGAGAATATCAACAAGTTATGTAGTTTAAATAAAGTATGGGTCAATATCCCGTATCACGCATTTTATATGTCTTCGAACCTGGATCATGTACTGTATGGAAAAATAAATAGCTCAGATGATGAGAAAGAAGATAATGCTTATAAATTTGCAATGAAATACAAGAACCATCTTAATGATTTCCTGAACTTTATATCAGACTCTGATTTTTCCAGATGTGATAATTATAAGTCATCATGGGAATTCATCAAGAAAGGTACTCATTCGTTAGAGAGAAACTCCAATTTAGGAATTTGTTTTAAAAAAATCACTGGTCCAAGAGTTCAAACTGATTCTTATGATACCTGATCAGTCCGTCCTTTGCCATGCGTGAGAGTTCAGCACTCATCGCCGACCGCTCTACTGAGAGATAGTCGGCGAGCTGTTGCCTGTCAAAAGGAATCTGGAAGCTGTTAGAACCCTTCTGCTGAGCGATGTCTGAGAGGTAGGAGAGCAGCTTCTCACGGGTAGTACGCTTAGACATGTGGTTTATCTTGCGGTTCATGTAGCGGTTCCGGCGAGTCGCTATCGTAAAGAGATTCTGAATCAGCTGGTTGTGAAAGGAGCAGGCGCGCTGGCACTGTGTCAGGATGTGCTGCATATTCATAAATAGAACGCGGCTGTCGGTTAGGGCTACCACATCGTTCGGCAGAGGCTCCGCGTCTTTTGGCGCATAGGCCTCTCCGAAAATCTCGCCCGGATTTATCAGGTTGATGATCGCGGTATTTCCCCAGTAATCCAGGGACTCGACCTCGAGCTGGCCTTCCATCACGACTCCGATCGAATCGATCTTATCGCCGGCTGAAAAAATAGTACAGCCCTTTGAAAAGCAGCGGATATTGCCCTGAACGCAGTCCATCAGATCTGCTATCTGTTCTTCGGTTATGTTATTAAAAATGCGAGCCTGTTTCAGCTCGCTCAAGTCTTTTTTATCCATTTTAATCCTTAAATACAGTGCAGATGATGTGAAAATCTGCAGGTCCGAATGGTGCGTTTTTTTCAGATGAAAAAATGGTGCGCTGGTCTGAGCTGCTTCTGTAATTTCTCGTTTGAAGAATTATACTTCAGCCAGACTCCGGATTCAAGAATATTTTTAAGGATTGAGGCGTCATGCTTTACCGGAAGCCTCTCAAGTGACTTCTCAGCCTCATGAATAAGGCTCTTGAGATTCGCGCGGATAGCACTCTCATATCCATCCGGATTCTTCTCCTCCTTTATGATAAGAGGATTGTAGATACCGGCGTCCTTGTCGCTGGCACGGCTCAGATGAGCTCCCATCAGAAAATAGAATTTTCCCAGATAAAAACCTACATCATAGATGTCATGCTTTAATTCGTCTTCCCGCATCAGAAGCGAGGTGCCGAAGATCTCGCCTACCCTGCAGGCGGAGAGCTGCTCGTTTTCTTCGTTCCTTCTTGCGGAATCGCGGATGGAGACAATGGATTTTTTGCATACCTCCGCCTGTGTAGGATATTTCTCCTCAATCTGTCTTACAGTTCCTCTGAGAGAGTCGACAAATTTCTGCTCGTTGCTGCCCTTGCTGTAGGATCCACAGACCATACGGGTGTATGACATCAGAATAGACATCTCTGCAGTATATGAAGCGATATCACCTGAGAAACACAAATGCTTTGACAGCGGATGGGTAGAACAATAGATCGAACTGCCGACAGGCTCGTCTTCGTAAAGGCCTGAGAGCAGTATATAATTAAAAGTCATGTCATAGCTCAGGATAACCCTGGCTTTCGTTCCGCCCACTTCACGCAGGGCCTTGCAGAGTCCGCAGTGATAGGCATCGTATTTAGCTGTTTCATCAGAAGACAGGTTGTTTTTGTCTGCTACAATAATGCCAAACATCACTATTACCCCCTGATAATATGATTTAACAGTCAAATCTCAATAGTAAATTCTCATTCAATAATTATAGTAGCTTGCAGTGTTTATTGCCATTAAAATTTTATTAAAAAGATTGAAATTCTAACGCTTTGTGACTGTAAATTTAAGATTAAAGGTTTTCATGAATTTTACACGGATTTGCCGGGAAAACAGGATACAGGCAGCTATTTTGACGCAGAAAAAGTCCCGGACCCGCATTTTTACTGCGTTTGGACAATTAACCGAAGGTTAACTTTAGCGTGCGTACAGGATTTACATTTTACACATATAATTTTCACCG
>JBJELA010000360.1:0-6018 GCA_051878915.1 Candidatus Weimeria sp. | reverse complement strand
GAACCTCGATTCCGAAAAGGGCTTTGCGTTTTTCCAGAAGTTCCTTAAGGAGCAGGGCATATTAAAGAAGCTTGAAGATATGGGAATTCAGGACGGAGACACTGTAAAGGTCTACGATCTCGAGTTTGAATACTACAGATAATTCGGAGAAAAATATGACATTAAACAACAAACAGAGAGCATATCTTTCCGGTCTTGCCGCAAAAATGCAGCCGATCTTTCAGGTAGGGAAAAGCGATGTGACACCGGAGATCGTCAACGCTATCGATGAGGCCCTTGAGAAGAGAGAACTTATTAAAATCTCAGTTCTAAAGAACTGCATGGATACTCCGGCAAATGTCGCTGATACCCTCGCTGGAAGGACCAAATCGACTGTAATCCGCGTGATCGGAAGAAAAATCGTGCTGTACAGACCAGCTAAAAAGCCTGTTATCGAGCTGCCAGAATGAAACGGATCGGTATTCTCGGAGGGACCTTTAACCCTGTTCATAACGGGCATATATATATAGCGGCTGAAGCCTACAGACAGCTGAGTCTCGATGAGGTATGGATAATGCCGGATGGTATCCCGCCTCACAAGGACTTAGAGGGCAGTGTCACGCGGTTTGAGAGGTCGGCTATGTGTCAGGCGGCTGTAAGGTCTATTCCCTATATGAGGGTGATAGATAATGAGATAAAGACTGACGGAAAGAGCTACACTTATCAGACTCTTACAAGGCTTAAGGAAAAGTATCCTGAGGATGAGTTTATTTTTATAATAGGTGAGGATTCTCTTGATAAGTTCTCGTCCTGGGTTCACCCGGAGATTATAGCGGCCTCTGTGACTCTGGCGGTTGCGGTAAGGCACGATGAAGATGTTACCCGTGATGCAGCCACTGTAATCCGTGTCCTGGAGGAAAACTACAACGCGAAAATAAAGCTGCTTTCAACTGATTATATGGATATTTCTTCTTCTGAAATAAGGGAGCTGCTCACATCCGATGACGCTTATCACAGAAACGCGGACAGACTGAAGATCCTGCTTCCTGCTGCAGTTCTTAAATATATCAGAGATCACAGGCTTTATGGCTTTATGAAAGGAAATGTTATGTCACCTAAAGAAGATATCGCTCCAAGCGATTTTCCAAAGCTTAAATCAGATATAGAAAAAAAGCTCGTAAAAAAGCTTAAACCCTCGAGATATACTCATACTATCGGAGTAGCCTACACGGCAGCGTCACTTGCCATGGCCCACGGTTTCCCTATGGATGCAGCTTTTATAGCAGGACTCCTTCATGACTGCGCCAAATACATGTCACCTGATGAGCTGCATGACTTCTGCCTTAAGAAAAATATACCGATTTCGCCGGCAGAAGAGAAGAGCCCGCAGCTGTTGCATGCCAAGGCTGGCGCCTACTTAGCTGAGCACGAATATGGAATAAAGGATCCGGAAATCCTTCATGCTATTACAGTTCATACGACAGGTATGCCGGGCATGTCGCTTCTCGATGAAATTCTCTTTACGGCTGACTATATAGAACCAAACAGGGACAAGGCCAAGAGGCTTACTGAAATAAGACAGAGTGCTTTTAAGGACTTTCATCTGGCAATTCTTATGATTCTTTCTGACACCATAGACTATCTGAAGCAGACAGGTAAGGATATAGACGAAACGACCTACAAGACATACGAGTATTATAAGGAGCAGAATAATGGCTGAAACACTTGATATAGTAAAAGATATAGTTAAATCACTTGACAGTAAAAAGGGAGAGGACATTGATGTCCTTGATATCTCAGGCGTAAGCGTTGTGGCTGACTATTTCGTAGTTGCGTCCGCGGCTAACCTGCCGCAGCTCGGCGCGATGAAAGATGACATAGAAGAGAAGATGCATAAGGACTTCGGTCTGGATCCGAAAAATGTAGAGGGCAGCAGATCTTCGACCTGGATTCTCCTCGATTACGGTGATATAATCGTACACCTCTTTACCAGAGAAGACAGAGCTTTCTATAATCTCGAGAGAATCTGGAAGGATGGTAAGAAGGTAGAGATTTAAAAAACGTCATACTTAAGTAAAAAAAGGCCCCGCTTTTGCGGAGCCTTTTTATGATATAGGATAGAACCAATGAGGCTTAATTATTCATGTCATACAGGCGGAGAACTCCGAAGACCTTTCCAAGGATCTGACAGTCAGGAACAATGATCGGATCCATGGTGTCGTTCTCAGGCTGAAGCCTGATATGACCGTTCTCCTTATAGAATGTCTTGACTGTGGCTGAATCATCGACTAACGCTACAACCATATCACCATTCTCTGCGGTATTACAGCGCTCAACCATGATGGTATCGCCATTCAGGATTCCGACATTTACCATGGAATTTCCCTTCACGCGGAGCATGAATGATTCTTTATTCGGAACGTATTCAGCAGGGATAGGGAAGTAAGCCTCGATATTCGAAACTGCGAGAAGCGGCTGACCGGCTGCTACTGTACCGATGACCGGAATATTCGTCATCTCCCTGCGGGTGAGATTAAAGTTATCATCGAGGATTTCGATGGCGCGTGGCTTGGTCGGATCTCTTCTGATATATCCGTTCTTCTCAAGGGTATTCAGATGTGAAAATACTGAAGAGGTAGAGCGGAGATTGACTGCTTCACAGATCTCTCTGACTGATGGCGGATATCCTTTGTTTATGATCTCGTTCTTAATAAATTCAAGGATTTCCTTCTGCTTTGCGCTGATTTTGCCGTAACTCATATATGATCCTCCATGTGCAATGGTCTGGGGTTTTTCATTTATGTCATTATATCATATCGAACATAAGATTTCAAACATTTTTTCGGAAAATCTGTTTGAAATAGAGCAGTCGTTACTATTCACGGCTGTTTCTGTGGGAGTTCACGACGGACGCACCTGGTCTGCGGTCTGATTGGGGGAGGTGCCGTGAATAGTAACAGTCTTCTCACTGGTCCTTCCGGTGAAAATCAACCGCATTTGCAGCCTCACGCTTATGCTCGTCCTCTATGGCGGCATAGTAGTCGATTGTAGTATTGATGTTCTCATGGCCTAAGACGTCCGCTACGAGGCGGATATCGCCTGTCTCGCGGTAAAGGGCAGTGCCATAGGTGCTGCGAAGTTTATGAGGAGTAATATGCTTGTTCGGAACGGCGATCTGAGCGTATTTCCTGACGAGCTTTTCGATGGCATCGACACTCATCCGTTTGCCCTGCAGCGAGAAGAAAAGAGCCTTCTGGCTGCCTTCCTTCGCTTTTGGCGCTATCTGGGCGCGTTCACCCTCTACATAATCCTTAAGAACATTATGAACCTCATCGCCAAAGTAAAGCACATCCTGGCCACCGCCTTTTCTTACGATGGTTATTGTATTAACCTTAAAATCAACGTCAGTGATATCGAGTCCGTTGCATTCCGATACACGGATCCCTGTTCCGAGCATGAGAGTAAGAATCGCGAGATCGCGCTGTCTGGTGCGTTCGCAGTATTTTTTCTGGCGCTCACTCATCTGTTCATTTCCGTTCTCTATGGCGGAAAGGATAGCCTGAACCTCATAGTTGTTCATCCTTATGATGTTCTTATCCTTCTTGAGACGGGGAAGAGGAACTAAAACCGTTGGATCCTCCTTTATGTGCTTGTGTATCAGATGATAATGATAGAGACCGCGAAGAGGCGCCATTTTGCGGGCGATTGCGCGCTTGCCGTTCTCGTGGATCGTCTTATGATCCTTATCAATATCAAGCTGTAAGTAACGCTGGTATTCCGCAATGTCCTCAGAAGTTATTTTTTCAAGGATATCGAGCTTGAAATCAGCAGGTTTCATGCCCTTGTACATAGGGTTCTTCTCTATGATATAGTTAAAAAATGTGATCAGATCATAGCAGTATGACACAAGCGTACTTGTCTGGGACGTCATTTCCTTGCTGTAGATATAGTCCGCGACAAAGCCTGGAAGCTCCTTAAGAAGAGCCCTGAGTCTTAAAGTCTGATTATTTTTTTTCTCTTTGTAGAATTCTGAATCTTTACCCATAGCTATATTTTAAACCAAATCGAAAATATTACAACCTGTTTTGTGCCAGAAGCCTCTGGAGATTAATTCAACAGCTTTCTGATGATATTTGTGGAGTCAGGTTCAGATACTTTACCTGTGAGATATTACAAAAATTAACCATAGATTTTACTTAGACTTAAAATGAGATGACCTCCCATTATGATATAATTTTACTGTAAACAGTGATTTTATTGAGTAATGGGAGGTTTTATGATACGGAACAAAGCTCTGGCTGTGATCCTGTCGGCGGTAATGCTGCTGTCGATTATTTTTACAGGATGTGGAGCTGATGCAGGCAGATCAGTCACCGGTGCCAGCAGTAGTGATAACAGCAGTGAAACTGGCAGCAGTAACAGCTCGACACTGATCGATGGAAAAGGGAAGATCACACTCAGCATCATTTCGGGCTCTGAGAACGAAGAGCTGACAGATATACTACAGAAATTCGCGACAAAGGAAAAAATAAATATTAAAATGACCTATGCAGGTTCGCTTGATATAATGCGTACTCTGCAGTCTGACCAGATAGACTACGACGCCGTGTGGCCGGCTAGCAGCATGTGGATTACAGCAGGAGATACTAATCACAGGGTCAAGCATCTCGAGTCAGTCTGCGTATCACCTGTCGTATTCGGGATCAGAAAAAGCCTTGCACAGTCCCTGGGATTTGTTGGCAAAGAGGTAAAAGTAGCCGACCTGCTTTCCGCCATAGAATCAGGAAAGCTGAAGTTCTGCATGACCTCTGCAACACAGTCGAATTCAGGCTGCTGCGCCTACATCGGCTTTCTTTACGCGCTTCTCGGAAATCCAGATATGATAACAGCTGACGATTTGAAGGACGAGAAGCTGGCAGAACAGATAAAGACACTTTTCTCAGGAGTCGAGAGGACATCGGGGAGCTCGGGCTGGCTTAAGGATATGTTCTTAAGCGGTGATTACGATGCGATGGTTAATTACGAGAGTATGATAATAAGCACCAATGAGGAGCTTGAAAAAGAAAACAAGGAGCCCCTGTATGTCGTATATCCTGAGGACGGCCTTTCTATAGCTGATTCTCCGCTTGGATACGTAGACAATGGTGACAGCGAAAAGGAAGAAGCATTTCTGAAACTTCAGAAATACCTGCTTTCAGACGATGTACAGCTGGAGATCCAGCGCACAGGCAGAAGGACGGGGTATAAGCAGTCTGTTGCAGACCAGAATAAGGACGTCTTTAAGGAGGAATGGGGAGTCCAGCCGGACAGAGTCCTTTCACCATTTCGGATGCCTTCAACGGATGTGCTGATGCAGGCGCTGAGCCTCTATCAGACAGGGTTCAGAAAGCCGTCGCTTACAGTTTACTGTCTCGATTTTTCAGGAAGCATGTATGGAGACGGAGAGGAACAGCTCAAAAAAGCAATGAAGTCCATTCTGGTTCAGAGCGAGGCAGGGAAGAATCTGCTCCAGGCATCTTCTGATGAGATCAATATAGTGATTCCGTTTTCAACAAATGTACTGGATGTATGGACATCAAAGGGCAATGGAACTGAAATAGAGGACCTCTATAAAAAGGTGGAAAATGAATCTGTTAAAACCGGAACGAATATGTACGCTGCAGCTGAACAGGCTCTGAAGGAACTTAAAAAATACGACCTCGATAATTACACTCCCGCGATAATCATGATGACAGACGGTATGTCAATCGACTACCAGGACGATTTCAGTAAATATTACAAGGAAAATGGAGAGGGGATACCTGTTTTTTCAATAATGTTCGGAGACGCAGATGAGTCACAGCTCGATGAGCTGGCAAAGATGTCGAACGCAAGAGTGTTTGACGGAAGAAAAGACCTCGTGTCGGCATTCAGGACAGTGAAAGGATACAACTGATGAAAGCAGCAGATGTGATTTCGGCGATTCTGGCAGGAATAGTCTTTGCCGTCCTGCTTCTTGGTCTTGACTGGAATGTGGTGGTAGCAGGTGTGCTGGCGGTT
>JBJELA010000359.1:0-6073 GCA_051878915.1 Candidatus Weimeria sp. | reverse complement strand
TGGAAGACGCTGAAGCTGAAAATAAGAAAATGCAGGAAATGATCACTGAGCTGCTGGAATTTTCGAAGCTGGACTACCTGAAAAAAACCGGTTTTGAAAAGGTAGATCTGAGCAGAACTGCCGAGAGCTCACTGCTGTCATTTGACGCGTTTGCATTTGAAAAAGGAGTGGAACTGCTCGACGAAATCGAACAGGGTATTTCTGTAAATGGCGATAAAAAAATGTTGGAGAGAATGACCGATACCCTTCTGGAGAACGCGATAAACCATACCGCGGCTGGCAGGAAGGCAGGAATATCCCTGAAGGAATCAGGTGATGATGTCATCCTCTCGATAAAAAACCAGGGTGATGAAATACCACCTGATGACAGAGAAAAAATATTCGAGCTCTTCTATCATGAGCCCGAATCAGATTCAGATGAAAGCGGGGAACCGCATTTTGGCCTCGGTCTCGCCATCGCCAGGTCAATCGCCGAAAAGCATCATTCCGATATCGAAGTCTCCTGCAGCAACGGCTGGGTCGAATTTTCCGTGCGTTTCCCCAAATAACCTGTTATTACAGCTCCTTCTTGTTATCAGCACCAGGAGTTGTAACGATCACTCTGGAAGGAGTGATGATCAGGGCTCCCTTTGCGGTAGCGGCGCCGTTGAACATTTTTTCTACCATAGCCTTGAATGTATCAACAACCGGTCCTTCTGTTACATATTCCGCAGTTCCCTTGATCTGATATCCCTGCAGATTCTGCGCATCATAAGCAGAAATTGCTATCTTTCCTCCGTTTGCCTTAAGATTCTTCAGTGTAGTTTCCAGGAAGACATCTCCGACAACAAGTTTTCCATCATCGGTTACATCCTTGAATGCCACCGGGACTACATTCGGCTCATTGTCAGCGCAGGTAGCCAGATCCCACATAGATTTCTTGAGAAGATTCTTTACATCATCGTTAAGCATATTAAATACCTCCAATTGAATAAACATTTTTGAGACCTTCATGTCTCTTGACGGTTTTTACTCTACCACTATTTCTTCTGTGCTGGAAGATATAAGCAAATTTATTAGTCACTAATAAATTTCATAGTATAGCGTTTTCTTATAGTATTGTGTAAAATATAGTAATAATAACTGATTGGAAGGTGATTATATGTATCAGAAAAAACTTGATGACGATATCCGCTGCCCGCTGGAATACGGGATGGAGATCTTTGGCGGCAAATGGAAATCCCGTGTGCTCTGCGTCCTGAATGCAAAAGGGACTCTGCGCTACAGCGGGATCCGCAGGGAAATGAAAAATATAACCGATGCTGTCCTTGCCGCTACGCTGAAGGAGCTGATCAAGGACGATCTTGTGAACCGGAAATCCTACAATGAGATACCTCCGCGCGTGGAATACAGCCTTACAGAAAAGGGAAAATCAGTCATCCCGATCCTGCAGAGCATCTGCGACTGGTCGGGTATCTTCTATAAAGAGGATCCTGACAACCTTATGGTTCAATGCGAGCACTGCGACCACCGCGGATAACTCTTAAAACCGACCGGACAATGAAGTCTGATCCAGCAGCGGCTTGTGTGGATTTTCCGTGCATTTTTCAAAGAAATAAAAATTTCAAGGTTCTTTCAAGTTTAACATCCTATACTGTCTTTGTAAACAGATAAAAATAATTCGACAGAAAGGACCGGATTATATGAAAAAGCAGAGAATCAGAAGGATGCTCGCGGTCACGCTGTCAGCAGTACTTTGTGCAAGCACGGCAGCCTGCAGCTCCGGCTCTACGGCTGAAACTTCTGTAAGCGCCAGTGCGGCCAGCACAAAAAGCTCCACTACAGCCAGCACCAAGAAAAGTTCAAGGGCCGCGACAACAGATGCGGAAAAAGAGGCCATCGAGAGCGCATTAGACATCTCAAAGAACGAGGATCTGACGTGGACCTATGATGAAAGCTCAGATTCATGGACAAGCTCAATCACTTCAGCTGTCAAAAATCCTGAGCTGAAGGATTATCAGGGTGTATCTGTAAATGTTCCTGGCGCTTACGTGACAGGCATAGATACCGACAGAGATGGCAAGGCGGATGTGACCTCGGATAATGCATCGGGTGAAGAAAAAGGAACTCTTATCGTAAATCACAGTGGAAAGATCAGTAATTCAAACGGACAGACCTATACCGCTGACACAGCTCCTGTCATCATCAATACAGGTGCCGCAGGCTACAGCGCCGCTGAGAATACCAAAGCCTCGACTTCAAACGCAGCCTACGGATACATAAATGTCGCCTGTGGAAACAGAGGAAAACAGAGCACTGCCACTGATTCAGACGGCAACACATACTATACCGGAGACGCGCCGCTCTGCCTTGTAGATCAGAAGAACGCGATCCGTTTTGTAAAGTACAATATTCTCCTCGGAAATCTTCCCGGAAACGTCGACTATTTCGTATCGACAGGCGGTTCAGGCGGCGGTGCTCACGCGACGATGGTAGCCGCTACCGGAAACAACTCCGATTATTTTGACTATGAAGCTGAAGCCGGAGCAGTCGGATGCTATGTAAATGAAGACGGAACCTACAGCACGACTGTTTCCATAAACGGAAAGGAAACAGAGATCTCAGACGGTGTCTGGGGCTGTGTCGCCTACAGCGCAATCACTTCTCTTCAGGAAGCTGACATGGCAATGGCCTTCGAATACTATCTCGACAAAGACTATTCATTTAATACAAGCTTCCAGAAAAAGCTCGCCAGTTACCTTTCAAAAGAGTACATGAACTACATCAATAAGAAGAATCTGAAGGTCAGTGAGTCGGCTGTCGGTTTAGACCTGAATGGTGATGGCGACAAGAAGGACACTGTAAAGCTTACGATCAAATACAACAAGAAAAAATACAAGTCAACAAACGGATATGGCGGCACATACTTAACGCTCTATCTCAAGGAATTTCAGCAGAATCTGAACTGGTATCTCAAAAATCTCGACTATGCTGATGGCTGGACCTGGTTTGACGAGGATGGCAATGCTCTCTCAGATAAAGAGGTTGCAGCAATGACCACAGAGGATAAAGCCAAAGCTTTCATCGAGGGCCGTTACGCAAAGAGCGAGTCGACAAGCGCTGGTCCTGGCAATGGCACAGCTCCTGGTGGTGATGGAAAAATGCCGACTGGAACGCCTCCGACAGGCAACGGTGAGAAGCCGACAGGCAATCCTCCGACAGGCAATGGCAATACTACAGATAATGCTGATACAAAGACAGATAACAAGGATACTGTAACAAGCGGAATGGGAAGCGAGGTCGGAACTCCTGACGCAGGAACAACCCAGTCAGCTTCAAGCTCCACTGATTCTTCAAACTACAGCAGCTTTTCAAAGATGCTGAAAGCCTATGAGAGTGATATAAAGTCTATTCAGGCAGGTGACAAATACGGAAACAACATAGTCGATCTCTATGATCCATTAAACTACATCGGCTCCTCAGATACAGACGCGCCGACCTGGACACGAATCATGATGGGCGCCTCAGAAGGAGATATGTCACTTTTCTCATCATTAAATCTTCAGATAGCATGGCTCAACAGCGGAACAGATGCAGAGATCGAATGGCAGTGGGACGGCGGACATGTACCGTCTGAGATCTTCGGAGAATCACTGTCGCTCTACATAGATGAGATGTACGGCAAATATGTCAGCGGAGCCGCCACTGTAACAAAGGCAGCCGCCACAAAGCAGACTACCAACGGCACTGCCACAAAGGCTACCGGAACTGATATCTCAGGCTGGGTTACCTATAAGAACGGCAAGGCAAAATTCTCACTTGCTTCTGCCGCAGCCTACCGTGTCAAGGGCGCAAGCAAGGCCATTCCTGGATTTGACGTCATCGATTACGGCCAGGAGACCTACGAATTCGGAAACAGCACTCAGGACGCAAGACATTTTGACAAGTACGTACTGAAAGTCCTGAAAAAATACAAGAAGACCTTAAGTAAGCTGTTCAATAAGAGTTCATCAAAATAATACTCAGTCCCCGGTATCATAGAAAAAACAGTTATCAGAAAGGCCAGCCCTGGCATGGGCTGGCCTGCGTCTTTTTTATACCTTTTTCAGGAAGATCAATAGAATTATCAGGCAGTATATTTTATGCCCTTTAGCGCTGCTGCAGAAAAAGCAGTCTTTAACAGAGCCTTATTTGTCTTGCTGCTCTTCTTCAGTACTACCTGCTTCAGTGACTTACATCCGCTGAATGCGTCTGTTGGAACATAGGAAAGTTTGGAATTAACGGTTATTTTCGCAAGCTTTTTGCAGCCATAAAAAGCCCTGTTTCCGATACGGGTGATGTTCTTTCCAAGAGTGACCGACTTAATCTTACCGTTTCCTGTGAAAGCGCTCAATCCGACTTCGGTTACTTTGTAGCTGGTACCGTTTATTTTTACAGAAGCAGGAATGGTAACAGAGGTCTTCGTGCTGGTGGTTCCAGCGAATTTCACTGTCCTGTTGTCAGCTGAGGTTATTATGTAGGTAGCGTTCCCGACCTTTGCCGATACAGTCTCAGCGGCTGCGGAAGATGAGTATGTGAATGAAGCAGAAGAGGCTGAATAATTCTTACTGCTGATATTTACAGTATAGGTCGTGCCCTCAGTCAGAGCAGTGCCGGTCTTTATCTGGCCATCTGTGACATCCGCATTTTCAGCCACATTTGTAGTTACAGAATCCCGGCCTGAACCTGTAGTATATGATACAGAAGCCTTTGCCTCCTTTATGTCTGATGGAAGCCCGGTTACCCGGATAGTCTGAGAATCAACAGCTGCAGCTGAGAAATCAGCTACAGGAGCTAAGTACTCGCTTTCATTCAGCGTCACATTCTCGATACCCTTATTTGTGTAAAAGGTAATGCCGGTAACGGTCTGGCCTTCAGGTCCGTTATATACCTGAAGAGGACTGCCGTGAGATTCTGTCGTATGACCGGTAGAAAATGCTATCTTTTGATTTTTCCAGATATTCTCAATGGCCTTCATGCCATATCCGGCGCCCTCTTTGGTATGCACTACAGCACCATAAACAGTTTCTGCTGAAAAATCATCCGGCATATCAAGCTCATAATCACCATACTTGGTTTCCGAACCAGAGTAAAGGGTGGCTGAGTATTTTTCATTTGTAGTTGTACCCTTTGCCTTTGAAAAAGAGAAGCTGCCGTCTTTATTTACCGTAAGCTCCTTATAATAGGACGGAGTTTCGCTGAGTACATAGTAAGCGTGAGAATCATTTTCAAAAAGGGCATTTACTCCGCTGTATTCTGTCGTAGTTTCTTTACCCCTCAGGGAAACTGTAATGCTGTAGCTGTCGCTGTCAGTTACCTGCTTTAATCCCTTCAGAACTGACAGATCAGAAACCTTGACAGGATAGGTGACTCCTGTGATATCAGAGCCGTCACTGTTTACGTGGTAGGTTCCATTTGCCAGCGAGCTTCTGGTCTTTGTCAGGGTAGCAGATGAAACAGTATCGACTTCACCTGCATTTTCCGCGGCATAAAACTCACTGTAAGGGATGTTCATCATCACATAGGCCGGCTGCTTTTCCGCAGCACCGGCATTCACTACTGGAACAGTGCTTAGCACCATTGCTGCCAGCAGGGAAGCTGTAAGCAGCTTTCGCTTTATCATAATTGTAACTCCTTTCCGGTCTTTTTTCGACCGTTATTGTTGTCAGAAATTCTGACAGACTGATAGTACCTTTATGTTCATATGACAAGAGTCATAATCACATCAGACGTTAAGCATTTTAAAAATAAACGCCAATACTGCAGCGCGAATAATTGTGTATATGTATTCGCTGCCCTTCAATCTCCTGATTCCGGTCCTTATATGCTTTTTCGGGCATACATCTATACATTTTCCGCACTGAAAACATTCTCCCCGGACTGAACTGCTTTTTACATCAGGAAGCTCTATATCTGCCGGACAGATACTGGTGCAGCCACGGCAGCCTTTTATGCAGTCTTCCCTGTCTCTGTGAAGAGAAAAAACAGGGAGAACAGGCATAAGCGCGAAAACAGCTCCCATAGGACACAGGAATCTGCAGAAGAACCTCTCCTT